>CAZKVK010000010.1:0-39669 GCA_964556195.1 uncultured Candidatus Poseidoniales archaeon | reverse complement strand
CCGACACTGACGACGATGGCGACAATGATCTAGACGATCAGTTCCCATTGAACTCAGCAGAGTGGGATGACAGCGATGGAGACGCACCTGCTGGTTCTGACGGAACTGGCTACGGTGACAACAGCGATGCCTTCCCGAACGATGCTTGTGCAAACGTTGACACAGATGGCGATGGATTCCCAGACGACATTGTGGATGGCTGTACAACCACGCTAACTGAAGATATCGACGATGACGGCGATGGTGTCTTGGACGATTACGACGACTTCGACACAGATGCTACAGAAAGCACTGATACCGACGGAGACGGCATTGGAAACAACGCTGATACCGACGATGACGGTGACGGATGGGCAGATTCAGATGACTGGTCAGTCCTTGATTCAAGCGAATGGCTAGACACTGACGGCGACAGTATCGGTGACAACGCTGACGCTGACGACGACGGAGACGGAATCCCAGACGGCGATGACACCTACCCACGCGACTATGATAACGATGGATGGGACGATTCATGGGAAACTGCTTGTGGAACTGATTCAACTGATAGCACATCGACACCGGTCGACACAGACAGTGACAGTGTAGGAGACTCAGGTAGCGTTGACTCTACCACAAATGCTCCAACTGGCAGCAACCTGTGTGATTCGGTCGACACTGATGATGACAACGATGGATACTTGGACGTAGATGACGCATTCCGAACTGATGACGAAGTTTGGTACGACACTGACGGAGATGGATTGGCCGACCTAATCGATCCGGCTTCAACTTCTTTCTCCTACAGTACTACTAACGAATGTACAATTTCGTCCTACTATGGCACTTCAGCAACCTGTGGAACAATTACATTTGCTCCAGTTGCTTACGGGGAGTCTCTAGAACTAGCATTCGGTGACAATACACCTTGGGCATATGAGTTCGGGCTAACTGTAGTCGGACCAAGTGGTACTGACACATATTCGTACACTGATGCCACAGCATCTTACACTGTAGCGGGAGATTACACAATCACAATTACCGATTCATGGGGCGATGGTGGCGGTTACATAACTGTAGACTACAGCTATGTCTCGGGATCGGTTCCTGCTGTGGTTACAGATGATGGTACCGCACTCGACTATGACGACGATGGCGATGGCTACTCAGATGTAGACGAGGGTGACTCGTACGATTCAGGAACAACTGCTCTGTGTGACGATGGAAGTGCATATGCTTCATCCAGTGATTCATTGGATGCATCAAGCACACCAGCTGACATGGATGGTGACCTAACTTGTGATGCACTTGATTCAGACCGTGACGGTGATAGTTACGCTAACACCGGAGACGATTTCCCAGACGATGTCAACGAGTGGGTTGACACCGACAGTGATGGAACTGGTAACAACGCTGATACTGATGACGATGACGATGGCACACCTGACGTTGATGACGTCTGGAGCCTAGTCAACTGTGCAGCAGATGACTTCGATGGTGACGGCAAGGCAGACACAGTCGATTGGACACTTTGTGAATTGGGCTATACTGCTAGCGTTACACACAATGGTGGATCCGGATTCACAGAAGGAGACTACATGGGTGTGACTTCATACACAAGTGACTTCGGTGGTGCAAACACAGGTAGCAACTACTATGGCGTTGAGGATACTGATGGAATCTTCCATCTAACATTCGACTACGTCACAGCAGACTCAGTCTCTCTTGCAATAATCATTGAGTCCACTGGTTGGGAATCTGCAGATTATATCTACATAGCATTCGTTGGTGCATCCAGCACAGTTGTAGTTTACGACAGCGTAGCAGCACTTGCTGCTTCAGGCGGTGCCGACCTAGATGATTCAGGTCTAGAAGATGTTTGGACAACTATGTCTGCTGACATTAGTGCAGCAGGTGTTGGTTATCTGACGATTGAATTCTCATCTAACTCAGCTGACGAAGAGTTCGGAATGGACACAGTAGTGTTCACCGATGCTTCTGGTGCTACTGTTGCACAGACTGACTTCGAGCAGATGGGCGACGCACCAATTGGTGGATACTACAAGGGAGGAGCAAACACTGCTCACCCGAACTTCGGATACTTCAGTGATGGTTCCATTGCATTCATTTGTAATGATGGATCTGCCACATTAGCACACTGGGTAAATGACGGTTGGAATGACTGTGCAGATGGCTCTGATGAGGGAGTAACTGGTTGGTATTATGACGGCCCTCTAGAGAATTCCCCGCTTGCTACTGTAAGCTACGGTGGATACGGTGTCCAACTCGATTCAGACGATGACAACGATGGATACCTAGACTGGAATGACGCATTCCACCTAGATGGTACAGAGTGGGTTGACACTGATGGAGACAACGTAGGAAACAACGCAGACTTAGATGACGACAACGATGGAGTTGCAGATATCGCAGATGCGTTCCCACTAGATCTCAACGCTTGGACAGATACAGATGGCGACGGAATGGCGGACTCAGCTCCACCATTAGAGGCCCCAACTGAGTACTCGCTAACCGTGTACGATTCATGGGGCGATGGTGGACACGAGATCGATGTCACAGATTCTAGCGGTAACCAGCTATGTTACATCTCAGCATACTCGTATTCAACAGATGCAAGCTGTTCATTCGCTCTAATGAGTGGAACAGCAGATGTTACAGTTGACAGTGACTTCTGGCCTGGTGAGGGATCATTGGATATCACTTCACCATCAGGTGCAGCTGTATTGTCCGGTTACACTTGGACCTCAAGTACTGCATTCGTCGCAACAACTCTGACTGAATTATCGACAGTTGCTTCGCCAACAGTTACACCTGCGGGTACAGTAATCGACGATGACGACGATAACGACGGATATGCGGACGCTGTCGACGACTGTCCAACACAAGGTTCTGCTTCACTCCCAGACTGGATTGATTCAGATGGTGACGGACTGTGTGACAACGCAGATACAGATGACGACAACGACGGTGTCTTCGATGCTAACGATCTGTTCCCGAACGACGCTAACGAGACTGTTGACGCGGATGGCGATGGAATCGGAGACAATGGCGACCCAGACGATGACAACGATGGAGTCGATGATGTAAACGATGCCTTCCCATTCGATTCGTGTGCAAGCCTAGATACCGATGGTGACGGTAAGCCAGACAGCCTAGTTGCTAACTGTACTACCGAACTAATCGAAGACCTAGATGACGACAACGATCTAGTCTTGGATGTTGACGATGCATGGCCTCTAGACCAGACTAAGAGTACTGACACAGATGGCGACGGACTTGCAGACCACGTATTGGGAATCACTCCTGGTGACCAATTTGACTTCGAGAGTGGTCCTCCACTTGCTAATGGAGCTAACACAAATTGGAGCTTCTCCCAGTGTACTGGATCCGGAAACCAAACTATGGGTGGTTCGGTTCAGACTTGTACACCAACAACCATACACAATGACTGGTCTGTAAGCTCAACCGACCCAATCACAGGAAGCTACTCCTTGATGTCAGGTCAACTATTATCTGGATACTACGGTGAAGTTACTGCAATGGCTACCTTCACAACATCTGGTGGAGATATAACATGGAACTGGAAGGTATCATCTGTTGAGAGAACCTACAGTACTGTTTTCCACGAGGGTCTGAAGGTTTGGATAAACGGTGTACAAATCGATGGTTCACAATATGGTGGTTCCTTCAATGGAGAATGGTCCGGTGAAAATAATGGCTACATGACTTGGAATGTTGGTCCTGGAGTTCACACGATCGAATTCATGTTTGACTTCGGAACATCTGGTTCCAGTGGTACCAGTACTGCATGGATTGACGACTTGACATTCCCATCCATCTTTGTATCTATCAATGAGGATACTGATGATGATAATGACGGAGTATTGGACGAAGATGACTTCGATTCAGTAGACAAGTGTGTCTCAACTGACGCAGACGGTGACGGTCTTGCTGATGATCTCGCAGCAGATCCTGACTGTGACCCAGCCGACTACACAATCGACGACGACGACGACAACGACTCATGGTTAGATGTTGATGAGAATGCTTGTGGTAGCGATCCATTAGATGCGATGAGCTTACCAGCCGACAATGACGGGGATTTGGTTTGTGACGCAGTTGATACCGACGACGATAACGATGGTACTGATGACACAACCGATGCATTCCCATTCGACAACACCGAGGACACAGATACCGATGGTGACGGCACTGGTGATAACGCAGATACAGATGACGACGGTGATGGAATCTCTGACCTAGAAGATGCGTTCCCATACGATAGCACTGAGGACACAGATACCGACGACGACGGAACTGGCGACAATACCGACGATGACATCGATAACGATGGACACCTCAACGCCGACGACGCGTTCCCAATGGATAACTCCGAGTGGGATGACACTGACGGTGATGGCACTGGTAACAATGCTGACACCGATGACGACGGCGATGGAATAGTCGACCTAGTCGACCAATTCCCATTGGACGCAAGTGAATCGCTAGACAGTGACGGTGACGGTGTCGGAGACAACACAGACTCAGATGACGACGGTGACGGTGTCGATGACGACTCTGATGCCTTCCCTCTAGATCCATTCGAGACTGTAGACTCAGATGGCGATGGTCAAGGTGACAACTCAGACGCTGACGATGACGGCGATGGCATCAATGATGGTATCGACGACTTCCCAATGGATCCATCAGAATGGGTCGACAGCGATGAAGACGGAATTGGAGACAACACTGACGAAGATGATGATGACGATGGAGTTGCCGATGGTGATGACGCGTTCCCATTGAACCCGCAAGAGTCCTCTGATTACGACGGTGATGGTGTTGGAGACAATGCAGACACTGACGACGACGCTGACAGCGAGCCTGACGTAACCGATGCGTTCCCATACGACATCAACGAGTGGGATGACACCGATGGAGACGGAACAGGTGACAACGCAGATACTGACGACGACGATGATGGAGTATCTGATGAGGATGAGGACGCTTGTGGTTCCAACCCAAGATCAGCATCGAGCACACCTGCCGATGCTGACAGCGATGGAATTTGTGACGCTCTGGATGAAGACTTCGACCCAGCTGATAACGCTCCTGAGGAGACTAAGACTGGATTCGACAACTTCCGTGACAATCTACCAGGATTCACCTCAGTCATCTCAACCCTTGCTCTCCTTGGAGCAGCAATCGGTGTTGGCCTATCAGGCCGCAGAAAGAACGACTGAACCTAGTTCAGTTAACGCAAAACCCGGGCCGGGGATTTCGGTCCTCGGCTCGGGACCTTACTTTCGCTGTGCGTAAGTCTTGACTGTGATGGATTACACACAATCATCATAAGACGAAGCAACTGGCTTTGTCTGTAGGTGAGCAAATGCCCGGAACAAGCCGTGTCGAGATTCGAACACTCAAGGTAGGACGATACGTCGCTATAGATGATAGTGCATACAAAATTCTCAGTATTTCTAAATCGAAGCCAGGAAAGCACGGTAGTGCCAAGGCTAGGCTTGAGCTAGAAGACTTATTCACAAAGCAAAAGAAATCTCACGTAGGTACGGTTACAGATAATATCCAAGTTCCATTGTTAGAGAAAGGCTCGGCAATAATTACTCATGTACAGGGTAATGAGGTTCATGCAATGGATAACAAGACATATTCGAACCTAATCTTGCCAAAGGAAGAAGGCCTCAACTTAGAACCGGGTGGCGAAATTCAGTGGGTAGAGGCCATGGGTCGCTACAAGATTACCCGAGACCACTGATATGTCAAGCGCAACTCCCCTGCACGCTTGGTTAATCATGGGCGTTGCACTATTTGCTGTCTCTAGTGCTGGTGCAGTCTTTGAGATGATAGAAGATGTTTCAGGGCTGAGTAAGGCAGCCTGGAGACTGCAAGCAACATCATTGGTCCTATTACCAGGATTCATCATTCAGTATGCAAAGGCGCGAGACTCACTGAAAGTTCAATGGAGAGGCTCCATGCATCTGTTATTCGCCTCTGGATTTTGTCTTGCCCTTCATTTCGGAACTTGGTTGATGTCCTTGGATAGGACGACTCTAACTCATTCACTGCTATTTGTTACCGCCCACCCTCTGGTCATTATTGTTGGACTTTGGTTACTTCGTAAACCAGCGACGAAGATGCAATCGATTGGAGCATTGGTTGGATTTGCAGGAGCGGCTGTTGTTGTCGGTGGTGGAGGAAGCGAAGCCGGTGTAACTCTCTATGGCGATTTCCTTGCATTCCTAGGTGCTGTAACTGTTGTTGGTTACCTTGCGATCGGTAGAATGGTCCGAGGATGGATGCCTCTATTCCTCTATGCATTCCCTGTAACTTTGGTCTCTGCGATAGTACTCACTGCTTGGGCTATTGTTGCGGAAGACTTGACTCTCAATCTTGATGACATGTCAGGTGCATTTGGTTGGATTAGTGCTACTTGGTTAATCTATGTTGGATATCTTGCCTTAGGTCCCGGACTTCTCGGTCATACGGGTATAAACGCTGTACTGCGCTGGATTCCCCCATTGACAATTTCCATGATTTTGATTATGGAACCAGTAATTGGGTCAATTATAGGGTGGGTTTTTGGAGTAGATTCAATTCCTGGAATGTGGACATTAATTGGAGGAATCCTGATGGTTTCCGGATTAGCACTGGTGACGTTCAACTCAGAAAACGAGGAAGCGTCACAACCCTCCGATTGATGTAGTGAGTCTAAGTGGGGGGTTCGTGTCAAAGCCTTGTCTTCTATTGACTAATGATGATGGAATTGAGGCTAGAGGCCTACACGCCTTGATTCGGGGTTTACACGGACGGGGTTTTCCAATCGTAGTCATGGCTCCTGCAACTGAGCAATCAGCTACAAGTATGAGGCTTTCATTAGGTTCGAATTTGAAATTCGAAGAACGTCAAGATATTGCTGAGAAACTGTCCACACCCAATGGCCCCCCACTCCGGATGTTTTCCTTGGACGGAACTCCTTGTGATTGCGTAATCGTCGCAATCGATGGCGGATTGTCTCATTGGGTTCCAGAGATGAAACCAGCAATGTGTGTTTCTGGCATTAATCAAGGACCGAATCTTTCTGTTGACGTAATGCATTCTGGAACTGTTTCTGCCGCACGGGAAGCAGGACTCTACGGCCTTCCATCGATTGCAACCAGTTTGTCCACCTATGAGCACTCCAATTTTGAGGACAGTACTAAGGCAACAATCGAGGTAATTGAGGCTGCTGTCCAAGTATTGCCCCATGTCGCCGAGAATATGCTAAGGCCTAACGGCTCCACTTCAGTAATATCGGGTGACGATACCAGAGAACGAATCCTTTCTGAATTTAAGCAAGGGAATTTGATGCTGAATATTAATGCACCAGAGGCATGGACTAATGGTTTCCAAACGGTTTCACTCGGGGCACGTTGGTATCATAATGCAATTGGATTATCCAATACTGAAACAACTGGTGTAGCCTATGGATTCAAGGCTGCAGAAATCGAAGATGAGGATATCCCAAACACAGATTGTAATGCGGTCAACAGTGGTGCTGTTGCAATTACTCCGTTATCGTGCTGGCCAGTTAATCACCCCCTAGGGATCTCTCATGATTTATTAGAAGAGGCTACTATAGCAGGAGAAAATGGCCTTCCATTTTGGTTGACAAATTGACTAAATATCAATTGTCTAGGGCGTGTTGTACAATGGTGACGCAAGCATGTCCTTGCAACCATTGACTTCCTAAACTGATTTTCGACAGCCCCGCAGTCGCTTTATTTTCCGTATCTGTGAATGGTAGATGATCGGAAAGTAGAAACCCTAGAGTGTCACAATTTGGTAATGAATCCAGCCCTTTTCCTTGAGCATCAAGAACATGGATTGAGGCTCCTTCTTCCGTCCATTCACTTAGGGTCTCCTGCAATCCTCCTCCCATATCGAAGATACCTTGTGTAACTTCGTCCAATACACCAATCGCTGGCACGGGTCGCTTGAGAATTGCTTTGATTTGACCAGCGATTGAGCGTTCATCGGGTCTAACTCCTGACAGTGTTTTCCCATTGAACCAAATCCTCCTATCGGGACCAGGTCCGCCACACAGGTGCAATGTTATGTCTGTATCACGACGAATACCGTGGGATACGAAAAGTGCTGCGTTTACCGCTCGCACCAATACATCCATTCTTCCGGAGTCACCAGCCAAGTCGTTTAGGTTCAATTTCCCTGAACTCGGAGCTAAATGTCCGATTATGGCGAATCGCCTTTGCAATCTATCACCCCATATCGAGGTCTAGGTCATCGACATCCATCATTGATTGCATCTGCCTTCTCATGCGCCTATCTCCTTTCATTCCGCGCATCATTTTCCGGCTTCTATTCCATTGATTTAGCAATTCTTTAACGTCCTTTTCAGTTGTTCCTGAACCTCTTGCAATTCTTCGGATTCTTTGGGATTTAAGCACAAGTGGCTCATCCTTTTCATGCTGTGTCATAGAATCCATGATTACTCGATACTTAGCTAGATTAGCCTGCATCTGTTTCTTCTGACCAGCAGACATTGACCCCATTCCAAACATACCATCTGGAAGGTGAGATAGGATTCGGTCGACAGTTCCTATTCTGCTCATCATTTCCATCTGAGTGTACATGTCCGTTAGAGTAAATCTACCCGACATTAGGCGTTGAGTAAGTCGAATTGCTTCTTCTTGGTCGAGGTCTTCTGGTGCAAGGTCAATCAGACCCTTGATGTCACCCATTCCTAGTAATCTGGAGATAAAACGATCCGACTCGAACTTCTCGAGATCCCCGACTCTTTCTCCTTCACCAACGAATACGATTGGAGCTCCGGTTACTGAAACTGCGCTTAGTGCCCCACCACCTCTAGCAGTACCGTCTAGTTTTGTAACGATTGTACCGGTTACGCCCACCAAATCGTGGAAGGTTTGTGCTACAGGGCCGGCTGCTTGACCTACTTGAGCATCGATGACAAGGAATCGCTCTGTGGCGTTTGCAATCTCAGCAATTTGTACCAATTCATCCCTTAAATCATCATCAAGACTGTCGCGCCCCGCAGTGTCGATGATTAGAACATCAGCTGTACCAACAGCCTTGATTCCGTTTCGGACGATTATTGCAGCGTCCTTTTCATCGGGCTCACCATAGACTTCTACCGGTGAATCTTCGAGAAGTTGCTGTAATTGTGCGAAAGCACCTGGGCGGTGCACATCGGCTTCAATCACTGCTACCTTAACTCCGTGCTTACGCCGCCACCATTCAGCCACCTTCGCAGTTGTTGTAGTCTTACCTTGACCATACAGACCTACCATTAGCACAGTCTCGTTATGAGGCTTAATTTCTCGTGCAGGACCAAGTAATCGAACTAACTCGGTGTAAATGAGATTCATGGCGTGAGTTTCTAGTTTTACCCCAGGACGAGGCTCCTCTTCCATTAGTCGTCGCTCTATACGTTCGGTTAACTCCTTGGCTTGTCTGACGTTGAAATCCGCTTCCAATAAGGCGCGTCGGAGAGAACGCGTTAACTCACGTACAGTATCCTCGTCGACCTCCCGCTTTCCCTTGAGTAAGCCAACGGAGCCGAGGATTTTGCGCTTCAGACCCTCCAGTGCCATGTGTCTTGGGTCGAAAGCGTGTGGTTTGAACGTTATCCGCAATAATCGCTAGCCTGAGACGCCACGAAACCCTTCAAAGTGTGCTATTTCACCTATATTTCGATAATTTTCGTGGGTGTAACTGATAGCAGGGGTGGCATCGGCGAGCCATGGCTGAGCCCCCTATCGAGATGTGGGAGATGCAACTTGCATTTGCCATCGGCTTGTTGGGGGTATACGCTGGTTGGCGTGGAACAATAGCCAGAATGACTGGATTTTACGATCTTTCAGGGGCGTTCAAGACGCTATTGTTTGGATTGGTTGCAGGAGTATTAGTAGCTTCTCTAATCGATTCACTAATACTTGATCCTATTCGTCTAAGTTCTGTCAATATCGTAGAGGTTTCTGTAATTGCTTTAGTAATCGGAATGGCTGAATCAGCATTCGTGCTTTTCCTCCTCGGTCGACCTAGAACTGTCGGCTTGAGAGCTAGTGCACCATATGGCTGGACATTGGGTCTTGGGTTCGGTGCTATGCGTTCAGCCCACCTCAATGTCAGATTATTCGACCCAGAGGTATGGCCTGGTACAACCCAATTTGAGCCACTAAACATCGCTTTAGCTTGTCTGTTGACTTTGACTATCTGTATCGGGCATGCTTCAGTCGCTAGTTGGCAAGGCTCGAAAATCATTCAACATGAAAGAGCACGTACATTCTTCACTAGTTCAATAGCAAGAGCAGTACTAATTGTGTCAACTGTTCTAACGATATTCCAACCCTTCGTGATATTCCTAGTGCTTCCAATAGTTGCTTGGTCATGGATTCCAGCACACTCAACTTGGCTCCCTTCAGGTATGACTCCAGCCGCTGCTCAGGCCTATCGTAGGACTCTCAGAAGTTCGGGCCGACACGAGCGCGCGGCGGCTGACCGAATCCGCGGTGAGAAGGTTATTGAGGGCGATTGAGTTTTTTTTTCGAAACTAGCCGCGCAGTGCCATGATGATTGATAAATGGCAAATCAAGAAGTCAGAATTATAGGAGCCCCGCTAAGGGAACGTCGCAGAATGCGAGTCATTATCGCTGGAGCCGGCGAAGTCGGCAGGGGTGTAGCAGCCGCTTTGAGGGAAGAAAGACGGCAGGTTGCATTGATTGATCCTGACCCAGAAGCCATCAACGAATCACAGTCTCTAGACTGCTTATTGGTAACCGGTGACGCTCTTTCGCGTGAATCATTACTAAGAGCAGGAATTAATGATGCAGAGATAATGGTTCTATGTACAAATAATGACGAGGTGAACCTTCTGGGATGTGCGTTCGCAAAACGAGTATACAGTGAACAGGTAGGCGATAGAGCTACCAGAGGATTGACCACAATCGCTAAGATTCGAGATCCTACTTTACTTGACACAAATAGAGGAGCCGGCCCTCTAGAGAGGTGGACACGTGCAGACCACATCGTTTGTGCTTCGGACGATATTGTCAAACAATTAGCTGCAGGACTTCTTGCACCATCCGTGGAAGAAATTCTCCCTCTCGGAGACAATGCATGGATTGCCGTAGCCGAAGTCATGCCAAATTCGGCATTAATTGGAAAAACCACCGGAGAGGTCTCCGACTGGATAGTCAATATCCCATCTGTATACGCAATACGCTCTGCAGATGGAAAGGGTGCTTTAGTCACTGGTAGTGAGGTAATTCAGGAAGCAGATATGCTCTGTTTCGTAGCACGTTCAACCGAGGAATTCATGACGATTACAACCGGTGCTGGTCTGCAAGATCCCGAATGGCCCGATGCCCCTAATATTGCAATATTCGGAGCCACCCAATTCGGAACTAAACTCGCTTCCCACTATCTTGGAGAGGGCGCTGAAGTTGTGGTAATCGAACCGGATTTAGATGCGGCAAACGAATTGGTCGGCTCGAGAATTGGTAATAGTAAGCGCTTGGATGTAATTCACGGCGACCCTCAGGATGGAGATTTGCTTAGGGAACTCAGCATTGCTTCCCACGATGCGGCGATTGCTGCATTGGCAGATGACAACCTAAACATTGCAATCGCTATGCGTGCAAAAGACAAGGGCGTTCCTAGAACAGGCCTCATCCTCAAGGATAGGGCCCTTGTTGAGGCTGTACAAAGAATTGGTTTGACCCGACCTGTTAGTCGAAGGCACGTAACTGTAAT
The DNA here is from genome assembly GCA_964556195.1 of uncultured Candidatus Poseidoniales archaeon. GTDB lineage: Archaea > Thermoplasmatota > Poseidoniia > Poseidoniales > Thalassarchaeaceae > MGIIb-O1. Next base: position 27,876 of record CAZKVK010000010.1, on the reverse strand, counting down.
TTCGATTATGAAATCGATTCACATGAATGTTCCCGGAACCTATCAGGTAATCCCATCCTTACCTGGAATCATATCGATCTCAGCATCCCTTAGTGCAAAGGCGGAGATTGTTGGTAGAAGCATCTCTGATGCAGAATCAAAACTCGGTTGTAGAATCGTCATGGTTGAGCACGAGGACGAAGATGGTATGATTCACATTCTAAATCCATCCGCAGTCGACTCTTTGCAAGTTGGAGATAAGGTGCTGTTATTCCTTCGACTGGACGATCTCAAGAGAGTGGAGAAGGCTCTGGGGAGTTGAGCCATGCGCTGGGATGTCATCGGCCTTGTGATAGGTTGGACGCTACGGATTTTCGCCATTCCTCTGGCCGTTGTCGGAGCATACTCGGTTTATGCTGATGGTTGGGAATTTGCTCTGCAAACCTATGCGATTGCCTTAGTTATCGCATTCGGGGCCAGTCAGTGGTTATTTTCCAAGGCCTCAAGCTATGAGGTTGGTAGTCGAGTAAGAGATAGAGAAGCTTTCGCGGCGGTAGCCCTAGGATGGCCTCCAGTTGTATTTTTGGGCGCCATACCTTTCTGGCTCGGTGGTATGTTCTACGGACCGTTTGAGTTGATGGCAGACGAAGCGACCTTTTTCGAAATGATGAGTGGGGCTTTACATGCCTGGTTTGAATCAATGTCAGGATTCACTACCACCGGTGCCTCTGTGATTGATACTTCAACCAGTCCAGTTTGTTCTGGAGAATTTGATGGAGACTGCGTCGGTAGCCAAAAGCGTAGTTTGCTACTTTGGCGGTCATTATCTCAATGGATTGGTGGAATGGGTGTAATTATGCTCGGTTTACTCATTTTCTCCAAGGCCTTAGGTGGTGGAATGGCTCTTGCTAGGGCGGAATTAACTGGCCCCACAGTCTCTAATCTGAGTACAACTCTCGAAGGGACTGCTCGAAAATTATGGGCGATTTACATCGGCCTTACTATAATCGAGGGACTTGTCCTCTACCAGTTTACCGAAATGGGCTCTTTTGATGCTCTAAATTACGCCTTGACCACGATGCCATCAGGCGGATTTGCAACTAGTGATATGGGAATTATGGTATTTGATGATGCATTGATTGAATCGATAATTATGGTATTCATGCTACTTACCTGCATCAATTTCAGTTTACTTTTCTTCGCTATATCGGGGAGATGGGGAGAGGTTTGGAAGGATGAAGAACTTCGCACATATCTGCTGATTCTTGTTGTTGCTTGGCTTGCCATGGCCTTCAACCTCAGTAGAGCTACCGATTACTCTCTAGCCGAATCAATACGTCATTCTCTATTCCAATCAATCTCAATCTCTAGTACAGGATATTCGAGTGCCAATTTCTCGGAGTGGCCTGTCTTCAGTCAATTCGTCCTTCTTCTATTGATGATAATTGGAGCCAGTGCTGGTTCAACTGGAGGAGGTCTGAAGGTCCTTAGAATTCGTATTGCATTCGAGTTAGCTAAGCGTGAAGTTATCCGAATCATCCAGCCAAAGAAGGTCCTTGCAATCCGCTTCAATGAAAATGTCGTTGATGAGAGTCGAATATGGATTATTCTTGGAATGGTGAGTTCTTGGATGGTATTGGTAACAGTCTCTATGCTGACGATTTCTTTCCTAGAACCCGATCTTTCTCTAACGGACGTTTCTTCAGTCTCAATTTCACTATTGGGTAATACAGGACCTGCGTTGGGAGACTTCGGCCCTGCTAGTGCCGCCAAAACGTGGGCTGATTTGAGTCCGCTGTCTATGTTCGCTTCGACGATTCTAATGTGGCTTGGACGTCTTGAACTTCTGACTGTTCTAGTTTTGTTACACCCAAGGACATGGGCAGGCTCTTCCTAATCAAAAAGAATCGAGAGAAAACTGCGTTGATTCGTCTTCTTCGGCTTGTTCTGTGGTCTTTTCTTCAATTAACCTAACAGGCTCAGGGATATCTTCCCAATCATCACTTGGAAGTGATTCATCAAATGCTGCAAGAATCTTCTTTGCTTCTCTTCTCGATTTAGGGATTCCATGCAGTGCGAGGTGATCTTCTCCGTTTAATCCCAAATGCATAGCCAAAGAGAAATCCTCTGGATTTCCACCGAGCGATTCATCGTGAACAGCCAAAAGATTGGGCCATAGGTCTTCTCTAACCGCGGCTTTACTCGCTCCTGATTGTTCTGCAAGAGACGCTACAACTCCTGAGGTTCTCCAAGCCTCTCCTCCTCGCCTTAGGAAGTTAGGATAGGTTAGGAATGGGTCAGATGCTGGGTCTTCTCGTATTGCCGATACTGCCGCTTGAGATGAAAGGGAAGACCCCCAATACCACGAACGATATGCTCTGTTGGTGAATTTTGTTGCCAAAGCACGGTCTGCTAGGACCATAGCTTGAGAAATTTCAGCTAATTCTCTAGTATCGAATACCGATTGGTTATTCCAAACAAACCACGCTAGCATCTCATCTGGGTCCTTATCCGAATTCATTAGCAATTGATTTGCTCTAAGTCCATTATTTGCAGCATAGACTTCCCTAAGTGCTCGGAACACATCGATTTGTGAGTCTCGTTCCGCAACCTCGGCCAATGCCCTAACGTCCTCTAATGCAATGTGTTCTCCACCAATTGCCGCTGCTGCTTGTAAATCCCGAACTAATGCGCGCAAGTCACCAGGATTGTTTTCGATTAGAGCCTCGACAGCTTCTGGATCCATAGACAGTGATTCACCATCGAGGACACGATGAGCTATTCTTCTCATATGCAGTTTCCCAACGCGCTTGAATTGGATATTTTCAGCCAAACGCATTACACGGTCTCTATTTCTACGCCACTGACGACCAGACCCCCACAATCTCATCGCATCATTACAAGTCAAAATGACCGGCTGTTCGGTTATTTTCAATAAATTTAGCAGTTCGGCCTTACCACCCGAATCTCCTTTGATTGTAGCAGTTTCTTCCTCCTCTGGAGAGAGAATTTTGTCTATCTTATCTTCAGAAACCTGAGCAAATCCACCTGATAAGTGGTCGACTTCATCGAGTAGAACGACAGTTTTGTCGGCAGTTTCTCCACCTTCTGCAAATGCAGAGAGTGAGATGTGCTGACTACCTCTAGTCGCTGCTCTCCGGATTGCTGCAGCATTTCTTTCTTCGGAGGCATTCAATTCTATAATCGACCAGCCACGTTCTTTTGCAACAGCCTTTGCGAGAGTGGTTTTTCCGACTCCCGGCGGCCCAACAAGTAGCAAGCCGCGTTTGTCAGGTATTTTTCCTGATGCCCATCTGTCTAACCATTGAGCGATCATTCGAAGTTGTGAATCATTACCTTCCATCTGAGACATGCTGGTTGGACGGTACTTCTCCGTCCAGTCCTCGATGCTCTCGGCTTCGCTCACGGACCTATCCTATCGTGGAGCCTCTTGAAGATTGGTGGCCCTATTCTACTGGAACAGGCAAACTATCGGAACAATTCCTGCATGGTTCCGTTAGCCAATCGAATTAGAATTTCTTCTACAAAAGATCGAACTTGTACTTGGTCGTCACGCCTTCTAATCGTAACACTCCCATCTTCCAGAGAGGTATGGTCTACGGTTAATGCCCATGGAACACCTATCTCATCAGCACGGGCGTATCTCCGTCCAATCGATTTGCTCGAGTCCATTTCAGCCCGTATGTGTGGTAATGCGTTGATTGCCGAAGTAATCTCACCAGCCAATTCAGGCATACCTTCCTTATCGAATAATGGTAGTACAACACAATCGACGCTAGAAATTCCTTCTGCGAGTCTGAGGAATGTGTATGCCTCACCTTCCTTTTCTGCTTCTTCATAAGCATGGTCGAGGACGTGCCAGATAATTCTGTCAATCCCAAATGCCGGCTCGATTACATGAGGTGTGAACCATTCTCCGCTAACGTTTGCAGTCTCGGTCCTTCTTTCCACCATACCTTTCTCAATCGTTACAGATTTTCCATCCGACAAGGTCAATTCAAACGGCAGTGTATCTGGTAAAACGGTCAGTGCCTCTAAAGCAGCCACCACAGCACCTGCGTCTCCGCGAAAAGTCGGACCAATTACTGCACCATTTGGCACTAACCTATCGATAGTCTGCGAGCGAGGTTCAGCGAATTGCCTCCATGCCCGCAGTCCTTTAGAGCTAGAATGAGACTCGTGACTCTCTAAATCGTGACAGGTACGATTTGCAATACCCACGCACTCTATCCAACCGTATTCTCCATGAATTTCACAATCCCAGCAATCTTCTGCATAGTGTGCCATTTCTGTGCTGGCATGTTGACGGAATCTAATCTGTTCAGGATTAATTCCAACCTCAACCAAGAAATCCCATGTTCTGGCCAAAAACCAAGCCACTGTAGGATGTCGGACTATTCCAGCATCAAGTGCCGCCCCGAAACTCATTCTAGCCTCACCAGCGTGAGGTCCATCTGGGTCAGGAACTAGTTTCACAATCTCAGTTCTGCGATTCAAATCTACCGCAGGGGGATCTTCTGGATCGATGAAATACTCTAATTCAGCCATGTTGAATTCACGAAGTCTAAGCATCCCTTGTCTAGGGCTGATTTCGTTTCTGTAACCTTTTCCAGTTTGAATAGCTCCAAAAGGTAATTTTTGCCTGAAATGTCGGTAAAGAGCAGGATATAGCATGAACATACCTTGTGCGGTTTCAGGGCGCATGTAGGCGATTCTGCCAGCACTCATGGCACCAATTGTAGTCGAGAACATCAAGTCCATTGGCTGAGCAGACGCCCATGCGGATTCGGCGCATGAAGGGCATTCTACTCCTGAACTTAACAATTCATCAATAGCAACGGTATCTAATGAGTCCGCGTTGGGGTGTAAGTGCTCAACTAAGTGATCTGCTCGAAATACGGAGCCGCAACCTTTGCACTCCGTCATTAGATCGTTAAACTCTCCAACGTGTCCACTCGCTACTAGAACAGATTCTGGAGTAATTGTTGGAGAATCGATTTCAACAATATCTCCATGGCTGAGCCAATGGTCAACCCACTTCTGAGTCATACGTCTTCTAATTGCAGCACCAACTGGGCCGTAGTCGATCAAACCAGAGACTCCTCCGTATATGTCGAATGCAGGGAGTACGAATCCACGACGCCTTAGCATCGCTGACAACCTCTCTCGTCGCCTCTCGTCAGTCATATTCAACGGCGAGGCGACCGTTCCTCCGTCTTTCAAGCCATCCGCAAGTTATTGACTTAGAACCCTAAACATCCGACCCCTTTGGAAATGGCCAAGAGTCCAAAAATATAGGATTTTGAGTGAAATTTTGAATATTCAGTCCGCGTTACTGTTTGTTTGTGTAAACGAAGTATTCATGTACGGAATTATTCCCCTGTGCGGACATAGTGTGAGGGGAAGTAATGCCCAAAATTGAGTATGTAGAGGATTCTTGGGATACTGAGCAGTTGCTCGAGAGCCTTTCCCCTCCTGTACGGAACTGGTTTAAGGATAAATTTCCTGACTTTACAGATCCTCAAAAACTCGCAATACCCAGAATCCTCAATGGCGAACATTTGCTACTATGTTCTCCAACAGGCTCGGGAAAAACCTTGACTGCATTCCTTTCCATTATCGACGACTTGGTTCGTCGTTCATTGGATGGTAGTTTGGATAAATCAGTTCAGTGCGTTTACATCTCACCAATCAAAGCTTTAGCAAATGATATTCAAAAGAACCTAATCGGGCCATTAACTGAAATTCGTGAAAGATATCTTCCTAGCAGAGCTAAGGAAATCAAAGTTGGTCTTAGGACTGGTGACACGCCACAGAAAGAACGGGAAAAGATGCTAAGAGCTCCCCCTCATATTTTGATTACGACTCCTGAATCACTTGGATTGGCTCTTGCCTCAAAGCGATTCAGACCATTGTTGAATGATATGAAGTGGATGATAATCGATGAGATGCACTCACTGGTTCCAACGAAGAGAGGCACACATCTAGCCCTGAGTCTTGCACTAATGGATAGTGTGATTGAATCAGATGTACAAAGAATTGGAATTTCTGCAACTATGGAACCTTTGGAGGCGGTTGCAGAGTTTCTCGTGGCGTCCGATTCTAGAGAGAGTGATACTAAGCCACAACATGTTGCAATCGCGAAGGTGTCAGGTGCTAGGAAATTAGATCTTGATATCATTTTGCCAACACCGAGATTCTCCTCTTTGCCGATTAAGGAGGTTCTCGAACATAATGTGGAGAGAATCAAGGAAATCGTTGAGGCACATACAACGACTTTGGTATTCGTCAATACAAGACAAATGACAGAAACTGTAGTTCAGAAATTGAAAATTCTCGGCACCGCAGGTGTGGAAGGACACCATGGTTCAATGGACAAGGCAATTCGATTGGATGTCGAACAGCGCTTGAAGAACGGGCACCTGCGTTGTGTTGTATCCTCCTCCTCATTGGAAATGGGCATTGATATCGGGTCAGTCGATTGTGTTGTTCAGGTTGGCAGCCCAGGTTCTATTGCGACTGCCTTGCAAAGAATCGGACGTGCAGGCCACCAAGTCGATGGTTTGCCGAGAGCGAGATTCCTCCCAACTTCACCGCAAGATTTGTTGGAGGTTGTCGCTCTCCAAAACGGAATTCTTCGTGGATCAATGGACCTTCTAAAATTCCCTGAAAATTCACTTGATGTACTAGCTCAATTTATGATTGGTCTAACGATTATCCAAGAGTGGGATATCGACGATGGATACGAATTAGTTACTGCCGCCTGGCCTTACAGAGAGCTACCTTATGATGATTATATCGAGGTTCTAGACCTATTGGAAGAGGAACGGCGAGTTTGGGTCGATTGGGAAGATAATCGCTTCGGAAAGCGCGGATATGCGCAGATGATTTACTACACCAATATCGGAACCATCGCTCCGGACAATAATTATCTTGTATTCACTTCAGATGGAACACTTGTAGGCCAATTATCCAGCGGATTCGTTGCGAGTTTAAGAAATGGCGATGTTTTCCTATTGGGAGGTTCTACTTACAGAGTTTCCAGCGTGCAAGGAACCCGTGTCAATGTCACGTCGGCAACAGGGTACAGGCCTACAATCCCTTCTTGGGCTGGTGAGGCCAATTCACGCTCTAACGAACTGAGTTACGAAGTATTGGATGTCCTTGAGCGCGCCTCACATATGGTGCGCATGAGCCGAGATGTTCGGCCTTTATTGATGGACGTATACGGGTTGAATAAACCGGTTGCTAATGCCCTTGCGAACTACCTTGATGAACACTGTGCTACTACTTTCCAAGTTCCTAGTAGGGATCGAATTATTGTCGAACAAGTAGCCGCTCCCCTGCCTACCTATATTGTGACTACTTGCAGAGGTCGGGCATTCAATCTAGCTCTGGGTTATCTATTCGCAGGAATCGCAGTCCGAGATAATGTTCTAGTAAACGAAATCTCCTTCGACGAAAATGGATTTATGATTAAATTGAGCCATGAGGTAGAGATATCTAAGATTCCTGAGTTATTCAAGGATGACTCGAGTCGAGAAGTACTGCAAAGATACATGCTCGATTCGCAATTATTTGCTAAGAGATTCCGGGAGGTATCTAGCCGAAGCATGCTCAATCCGCGAAGAATAGGCGCCGATGAAGTAAGTCCTAAGCAATTCCAAAATCGTGCTGAGCAAATACTCCGAGCCCATCGACAAATGGAAGATTCTGTAGTAATTAGAGAGGCGATGAATGAGATAATGAATACCGATCTGGAAATGAAAGAATTAGCCGATTTCATTGCTCGAATGGATAGTGAAAATGTGCGTATTGTTCACCGTAAGGTCAAGATGCCCTCTCCACTTGGAATGACTCTTTTCATGTCCTCATTCGAGGACTTGTTGAGTCTGCGAACTCGTGCCTATCTAATCAAAGACATAGATCCAGAAATCCTTCGTAGACTACTCGGTGCTCGTTCACTAGCAACTGATTTGGATCGTGAGCGCCTCGCTCAATATTACCAGGACAAGGTCGCAGTACCCGATTCTGCTGCAGGCTTGCTTCGATTAATGGACATGGGTGGAGGATTAGAGAAATCTCTCACTCATCCATTGTATTCTGAGAAATTAAAAAATGTTGAATTTGACCAATTGCGTGCTTGGGTTTACGAATTAGCTGAACGCGATCTAATTACTAAGGTGCGTAACACAGGTCACGAACAAATTGACGATAAGTGGTTCTCGGAGAGAATGGCGGGTGTACACGGTACACTAGGGTGCCTCGCAGCTTCAGGCGCAGATGAAATGGACGACCTTCGCTCCCTATATACAGGCGGCTTGACCTTTGAGATGGGTGTCGATTTCAAAGATGGTCAACCAGATACATGGAAGGAAACCTATCTTTCAGACCCGATGGATTGTCTAAGACTAAAATTGCTTGACATGCTCGGTTCAGAAGGTCCTCAAACGCTAGATAAACTGGCTGGAAGATTACCATTTCCACGTGGTCAGGTAGAATCGGTTTTACAAGAATTAGAGATGAGAAATCTGGTCTCGATTGGTTTCTTCACACAAACAGAAGAAGGAGAGTATATCCTGCGCGTCGACGAGTATCGAATTACAGGAGGTCAAGTCGAGGTCGTAGATTACCGAACTCTCCAGACCTTAATTCTACACAAATCATTCACGCAATACAAGGAACCTTCCGATGCGATTCGAAATCTCATTTTGGTTCAGAGAAGGGATGAGATGCTACATCGTGTCAAAGATTACAGATTCCGTGATTGGAAGGATATCAAACACGATCCAGACGTAATCAATGGCCGATTATTACACAATAGGGTAGGTTACACAATGGAAGATCAATTACCTCTTGTTCTTGGTCTCAGAGGAGATCCTTGGTTGGGCCCACTCGAAGAAGAATTGTTAGAGAAGATTCCAAAGGATGGCATGAGTCGGATGGAATTATTCGATGGCTATCCAAAGGGCAAGGAAAACGCCCACATCCAAAGGTCATTGAAGAGTGCTCTTTCCAATCTAGAAAGACAACTCATCCTAGGTAAGAAATATATCGACATACCCAATCGAAAACGCTCACTCGCGGTTTTCCATCGAATCCATGATAGAGTCAAACCGATGGAATTTGATGAGGCAGTAAAAACACTAATCGAGAGAATTGGCCCGGTCCGATTGCACACCCTCCGTTTCTTCGTTTCCCGACCAGTAGAGGAATTGGCCGAAACTCTCAGAGATTTAGAAAATGCAGGAAAAATCGCTCGTGTAGTCGCTCTACAACCAGATCCAACTGACTATTATTCAAGTCACGAAGATGCTGAGAAACTACTCTCTCCTATGGCCGAAGATCGAAATATGCGGATACTCTCTCAATCAGATCCATTTTGTTCTCGATTTATCCAAGAAGTTCGTCTGATGTTGAAACAAGGATGGTATCACCCTGTATTCAAGGGAGTCGATCCTGTTGGTAGAATTCTAATGTTCGTAGTAAACGACTATCTCGAAATCAAAGATATTAACATACCACATTCATATCTTGATGAGTTCAAGGAAACCTTCGATGAATTACTTGAAAATTATCGAGATAGGCTAATCGATGTCTCGGTAATCCACGCCTTCAATGGCGTACCTGTGCATGATTGTGATGAAAACGTACAACAAATTCTCTCGGAACTTGGATTCGAGTCGATGGGAGATGGTGAGAGGTACATTAGGGGTGGAGTAGTAGATCCTATGCCTCGAAAGAAGATCAATAGAATCCTCTTCCACCACCATTCATTACATCAAAAGACTCGCCATGAGAACGAGACACTTGCTTTGGATCATCTTGAGGAATTAAGAGACGATTTTGCACTACGTGGACGCTGTGAAATGTTCCGTGTCGATCTGAAATCTATGGCAGCAGCCCACCAATTGCATCAAGGAACTAATTTGAGGGGCCATTTGGTGTGGGCTAAAATGCCACATTTCCAAAGATTATTGACAATTAGAAATGTTCAGGCACCGGAAGAAGATGAGGACATTCTCCAATTCTTCCGAGAACATCACGACCCGACGATTTTCATGGAACGGCATGCTATGCGTCGTGGAGAGTTCCGCAAACTAATATCTCCATTGGTCCGTAGCGGCCACCTTGTTCAAGACTACAGAGGCGGTTTCAAGACAGTAGAACCGCTCAAATCATTTGATTTGTGGGAGGTAAAACGCGATTATCTCCGCGACCTTGTGAAAGATTACCCAGTTATCACCCTGAAGCAGGTTGAGAGGTTAGCAGGCTCTCCTTTCTCTGCGGAAGAAATCTCAGACGTCATGCGAGAATTCGAGGATGATGACACCCTCATCAAGGGATTCCTTGTGGACGATATGCACGACGTTTGTTGGGGTAGACATGATTTGTTGGAAGGCTCAGATGTACTAACTAAGACTCGTGATTTGGTCATCCCTCCTTCTGACCCACTGATTCACTACTACGGCAGTCTGTTGAGGGAGAGGTTCGGATACGGTTCAGCTTATCTTGTATTCCATAGAGAAGAACCAGTAGCCGCTTTCAAGGCGAATACAAGAGAAGGAGTCATTCACATCACCGATTTTGTTGGTGATTCTGACTTAGAAAAAGAAGCATTACGGGTTATGAAAGAATTCGCTTGGGAGCATGATATGCCATTGAAAGGCAAGCTCTACGAGCGTCTACGAACTCGCTGAGTGCTTTGATTCCCCTCGTAATCGTCTAGGTAATAATTGCATGATATTCTTATGAAGTTCTGGAAGTAGGTCAAATAGTGCCACAGCCAATAGGAACATTGCAAATAGGCTGGCGGCCTTTGCGGCATAACTGTGTGAAAAATCGAACATATCCAATCCCAAGAATTGCCAATTTCGGTATTCATCGGTTAACCAAACAATCCCAGCATTTCTGAACGTGTTAAGGATGTGAATGGTGGGAACCGAAATCAACAATCCACGCATTCTTCGATTCCAAGGGACTGTTTGTAGAGCTACTATTGCACCTACAAAGATGATCATTGATTGCAAACCAGAGCAACTTAGGATAAATCCAATATTGACTTCTTCACCGGTTGAATGATACATTGGAATAAAGAATCCACCATCGCCCAGTGGCTGGGTAAGAAGCAGCATACTTCCATCCCAATCACTCAGTGAAACTTCGCCTCCATCATGTAAATCTACCATCACTTCACCCATAGTGTAAGATCCTAAACCGACAAATTCTAACATCCATTCTGCACTATGTGCGGTTAACATAACGAAAGCGACGTTGAGGTATGGGATACAGTATACCACATGGTAGGGTATCATCGACCACGCCACCATACCACGGAACCAGACTATAGATTGTCTAGTTTCATGAGTCAATTGGCTAAATCGTTGAACTTCTAACCAGGCCAGAAGAATTCCCCCTGGGAGCGCTGATGCAGTCATTATGACAAGTACTGGATCACCTATTTTCACATAATATTCTGAGAGGAGGTAAATGAATAGGCCAAGAAGTACCCATCCTGCACCAGCAATTCGCCCCGTCCATTCAGTAGTGGATTTCGAAAAAGAAGTGGCTAGAAGGCTCATTCCAATGATTCCAATGAGTAATCTAAGTGCTTCGCCGGAGGTGCCAATCGAGTCAGCAATAACCGCTAAAGCGGCTCCAATCGGCTCCTCCATTGAATCGACTCCAGCCATTAACTCGTAAATATGATGCCCTCGCCGGTTTGCTTCGGGAGACACATGGGCTTCGATTTCGATTCATTCGCTGAGGATTATATCAGTGATTTGCGCAGAACCCTCTCAGAGGTCTCTAAATCTCAAATTCAAGCATTATGGAATGAATTGACTTCTGTTGGTGAAAGAGGAGGTAGTATCCACATGATCGGTAATGGTGGAAGCGCCGCTACACCATCCCATAGTGCAGGAGACTGGTCTAAGGAACTAGGTATTCCAACAATCTCTCACACAGACAATATTTCTTCTTTCACTGCATGGGCAAATGATACAGAATATGCCAATGTTTTCGCTGGTCAGTTATCCACTTTTGCTAAAGCAGGAGACCTAGTTATTGCATATTCTGGTTCTGGTAATTCCGCGAATATACTGAACGGAATTACAGCCGCGCGAGAAGCTGGTTGTAGAACTGCGGCAGTTACCGGCGATTACAATGGTGGTGCAGGTGGTCAATTAGCCGAGATGGTTGATGTAGCGATAGTGGTTCCTACTACTTCCATGGAACGCATCGAGGATATGCAATTGATCATCAATCACATCGTGAAAGAAGCCACTAAAGCCAATCGCGGGCAGTGATACAATGTTAGCACCTCACCGCGAGTCTGCGGAATTGACTGCCCCTCTGGAATTACTCGAATTACCGGACGACAATAATTGGGATGGACGCATCGCATATCTTGATCGTGATGGAGTAATTAATGTCGGTAGTGAAAATTACGTCAATTCTCCTGCAGAAGTGGAACTATTGCCAAATGCTGGATTAGCAATCGGAAATTTACGAAGAGCCGGATATCGAATCGTTGTAGTAACCAACCAATCCCCTATCGGTAGGGGTCACTGGAGTTCTGAAAATCTCGATAATATCCATTCTGAATTAAGGAATCGACTACTAATTGAGGACGCGGATGCGCATCTCGATCTGATTTTGTTTTCACCATATGCACCTTGGGAGGGTGCATGGGCACGAAAGCCAAATTCCGGAATGCTAGAGGCGGGTAGACAACTGATTGAAGCCGCCTCATCTAATGCTGATTTTACATCCCTAAAACTCCAATTTGACACCGAATGGGCGGAAAGGCCTGATGAGTCAACCTCATTCATGGTGGGTGACAGAGGGGTCGATATGGCCGCCGCAGAGAACTTCGGTGTCAGGGGAATCCGTTGTGACCCAGAGATTGGAATCGCAGGGGTTGTTGAATCGATACTGGGGGGTGCCGCGTGAGCGGTACCCATGTGAAAAGTGTCATCCGAATCGGATTGGATGACACAGACCATGTCGATTATGCATGTACTACAGAACATTTCCAGCGGTTGCTTTGTAAATTGCATGAATCTGTGAATAGTTTTCAGATTCAAGAAAGAAGGCTTGTGCGGCTTTGGCCATTCGCGCCAAATAGAACTAGAGGTAATGCAGCTCTTTCAGCCATTTGTTTTTCTAATCCGGATGCAATTGAAACTGTGGATTCTATTTGCCAAGAATTCATGGAGGATTTACAAAATGAAATTCACGACAATTATCCTGACACAGGTCCGAAACCATCACCTTGTTTGTTAGTCACATTGGAAGAATTTCCAGAATCATGGTACTGGGATGCTGTTAGAAGTGAGGTATCGGTTAATTTTCGCCTCAGTCAATTGCCTGTTTCTACAAAAGTTTTCACGATTGATAAAAATCCAAACGGCGTTGTTGGTGCTTCTTCGGCCATTGCTTGGAATCCAACAGAATCCAACACTTGGGAATTAATCGCATGGCGATGCGCCGAGAAGATTACAACGCCACGCGAAGTTTCCTTACAAGCCATCGACGCCATGTCGGCTAAATTCCCCAGCACATTTGCAAATAGAGATCCAACAACTGGAAGGGGGATGATTATGCCTCGAACCAATTGTCCTGTGCTATATGGGATTAGAGCCGAGACTTCTGAAGAATTACAATCTGCTCATCAATATTTACAGGATAGAGAAGATGTCGAGAAGTGCGATTCTTGGGCTATTCATAGAACCAACCAAGTTTCTGATGATCATCTACTAGGTTATGAAACTGGAATTGTTTCTTCAGTACCTAGGGAGGTACAGGGGGGTCATTCTTCTGTCAGGGTATGGACAGGCTCCTCTTCAGTTACACTTGTCGCCTTTGCAGAAAGTGGGGAGGTGAACTCACTATTACGACGATTATCAACTGGCGATGAAGTAGATTGGATGGGCCTCTCTTCACCTTCATCCGAAGTGCATTTGGAGAGACTCAGAGTAAAATCACCTTCACCTAGGATCGGTAAGAGGCCGGAATGTTGTGGCAGGGCCATGAGAAGCGCAGGTGTAGGTCAAGGACTTCGGTGCAAAGTATGTGGGAATTCCATCGATAAGTCCTGGGCAACGGAATTAGTCACATTTGATACTCCGTATCAAGGATGGGTCGAACCAAATTCATCCAATAGAAGGCATCTAGCTAAACCCTTGCAAAGGGGTCTTCCGATAGCACAGAACAATCAAGGCTGAGTAATCCTTCGGAATTCTATGGCTGACACCCAATCTATTCTAGCAGTGTTGTTATCAATTTCTGCTGGATTGTTGATTTGGTATATATTGAGGCTGCGACAAAAACGCAGAAGGGGTGATTCTCAAGATTTAGATGATTATTCTGGTATGGCTCGAAATCCGGAGAAACTTATGGACCCAGATGTAGAAGCATTAGAAGAATTAGACCGTTTACTCTCAGAAAAATTCGATTCAGAAGAGTAATTTAACTAGGGAAAAAACCTGAGCCTTTCAACACTAAGCGGGTTTGAATTTCCTCATCAATTAGTATGCGATAATTCCTAATTCCTTCTTCCCTAAATAACCAAACCTGTCTAACGCCAGACAATTGGGCGCCGCGGCTCTTCCATTGATTTTCTCCTCTGTCTGGAGACTCATATGCCTTTGAAGTTAGAATTATTCTTGTGTTATCACCAGATTCTATCAAACTACGAACTGCCTGTAAATCATCGGCTGGAGCACGCCCCGAAGAGGGGCACCAATCATCGATCACTAACAAATCTGTAACATCTAATCTACTGATTAGAGGCCTCAAAGCGGTGGCTCGTGTCAGCAAATCACTCCCAAATTCCACAATTAACAGCCTCTCAAGTTGACTTTCATTAAGTTCACCTAAAATTTCTTGAGTTCTTTGCGGGTCAAGTGACTTTCGACCTAACCAGACAACTCGAGAATTCGCTTCTAAAACAGCGACTGCGAGGCTTAGGCAAAGACTTGTTCCGCCTATCCCTTCCTCGACTGAAATGTGAACGGGGCCAGATTCTAAGTTGAGCATTAGAGGTGATTGCAAAACTCAGGGTGGATGAGCATTGCTATTATCTCAAGCAATCATTGCCCTTGCAAGAGCGATTGCCTCATCGACAATTTCGCCGCTGACTCCAAGGTGACTTGAAGGGTCGAATAGTTCGTCCAACTCCTCAGAGGAAAATGCACTGGTTATTGCATCGTTTCCTCCACAAACTTCTCGCAGGTGTCGGTTTTCAGCCACTGCCACCATAGAAGCAGCTCGTAGAATTTCGTGCGCTTCGTCTCTGTGAATTCCACCATCGACTAAGGCTAGCATGATTTTTTCTGCCATTACTAGACCATTTTGTGATTCGATATTTGATAACATTCTTTCAGCGTCAACTACGCACTTACTCATCACTCGGTCTGATTTCGACAAAATATCGTCCAATAGTATCATTGCGTGCGAGAGAGTAAAGCGTTCACTTGAAGAATTAGCCAAATCTCTCTCGTGCCACAATAGAGCGTTCTCATATGACGGAATAATCATCGCACGAACAATACGGGCCAATCCTGAAGCGTTTTCAGCAGTAATTGGGTTTCTTTTGTGTGCCATTGTGGAAGAACCAACTTGCTTTTCTACATCGAACCACTCACCAACTTCTGCGATTTCGGAGCGTTGTAGATTCCTTACTTCCTGCAGTAGCTTTTCTACCGATGCTGCGACATTCGCCATCCATCCAACCCACTCAATGTAACGGTCTCTTCCGACAACTTGGGTTGTTGCTACAGGTACAGTTAATCCAAGATGTTCTAGAATCAACTTTTGCAATTCTTTAGCATTTTCGCCTTGAGCTGCCCCTGTACCCACCGCTCCGAGAAATTTCCCAGTAATGACTCGGGATTCCAATTCGTCTAATCTGACAAGATGACGGCGGAATTCATCGACAAAAACCGCGATTTTCAGGCCGAATGTTATCGGTACTGCGGCTTGTCCGTGAGTTCGACCGAGCATCACCGTATTCCTTTCTCTTTCTGCTAAATTGCAGAGTGTATCTAGAAGTATCATCAAACTCTCACGTTGTAACTTAACCGAATCTCGAATTTGTAGTGCTACAGCAGAATCTACAATATCATTACTTGTAGCTCCCAAATGAATACACCAAGCGGCATCTCCTGCCTTTTCTGCCATAGCCTTTGTCAGTGCCATAATGTCGTGTCTAGTTTCGGCTTCAATTTCGTCTACTCTATCCGCCGTGACAATCCCCGGATCGGAAATATCTGCTATCACGTCGTAGTGCTCAGCCGATACTCTTCCAAGTTGGCAGTGCGCCCAAACGAGAGCCCTTTCAACCTCTAATTGTCTACTGTGTCTACCTTCTCTCGACCAGATTTCTTTAGCCTCGGGTCGACCATATCGGTAATCCAGTGGTGAGACTGTCACTGCGTTCCCCGTGTGCCGGCGACTTGACCACCCCCCTTGAGGCTAGCGGATGTGTAAATTCATCATTATACGGAACAATTAGGCCAATTTTGCAGCCTCTAGCACCCATGTTCCTCGATATCCATTCCAGTCGGAGTAACCCGAAACATCGATTCGTTTTCTCATATGTGGCGCACCGACCACTATGGTCTCAAATTCGCCACCCTCGCCATCTAAGTTAAATCGAAACTCCGCTGAAATTTCAGAAAGCGGATCGAGTGTTTGTTCGTTAATCTGACATCCCAACCATTCATGCCCCAAACCATCCGTTGATACCGAAACAATACGCACATCGAAGCCATGGTCAACCAAAGACCGCATATGACTCTCTGGTGTGTGGTGCCATAGAGGACAGTAGGAAATCAGATCCAATCTCTCGCACATGCGTTCAATCCTAGTTTTTTGGTAATCTGAACGAAGTGCGCCGACTACTAGTGCATCTATTTCTAAGGGAATCGTTTGGAGTATCAAATCTTCTGGGAATTCGATACTTTCTGCATCACGCTTCACTCTTTCAAATGCAGCTGTGACATCACTTTCGCCTCGAATTCCGCTCTCAAGATCCTCAATTTCATCCTCTTCTTTACCCTCTGATAATATCGGTAACCAAGGTAAACCAATAGAGCACGCTTGAAGGCCTGCAAGTGAGGTGTTTGGGAGTTGGAACATCATTGAATCATCACTCGTTACGTGAACCGTAATCATAGCCTCGACCTTCCAGCCTTGCATAATTGCCCACCAGCAAGCGTAGGTGGAATCCTTTCCACCCGAAGACAGAACGGCTACTCGCACGTTCCGCCGATGGCGCTTACATCCATCAATTAGACTATTCATTCATTTCAGAAATTGGAGTGTTTACGACTGTGCAACTTTCAGGAATCGTGAGACAACATTCCGGTCAAGGTTGATAAGAGGCCGGCTTGGGACTGAATCCGATTGTTATGCAGCCGAGCGGACGAGGATATGACCATGGAGTATCTACATTCTCTCCAGATGGACGATTGTATCAGGTAGAGTATGCTCGTGAATCTGTAAAGAGAGGTACAACAACTGTTGGTTTGAAGTTCCGAGATGGTGTTGTATTAATTGTCGATAAGAGAATCTCAAGCAAGCTAGTAATTATCGACTCAATAGAAAAGATGTATCAAATCGACGACCACGTTGGATTCACTACTTCGGGTTTAGTAGCCGACGCACGCCAATTAGTCGACAGGGCTCGAGTACAATGTCAGATTAACCGAATGACTTACGGTGATGCAATTCCTGTTACAACTTTAGTCAAGAAGATGTGCGACTATATGCAATCCTTCACACAATATGGTGGTGCAAGACCATTTGGAACCGCACTTCTCATCGCAGGAGTGGATGCAGATGGAGTCCACCTGTTTGAGACAGATCCTTCTGGAGCATACCAATCCTATCATGCGGGTGCAATCGGACGCGGTAGGTCTACCGTAATCGACCATTTCGAAGCAAATTGGAAGGGGAATATGACACAAAATGCCGCTATCAAATTGGGTCTAGAGGCACTAAGGGAGTCGATTGACGAAGATTTGAACCATGACGCGGTGGAGATTGCCGTTGTAGATGGAAGCGGTTATGTAAAGATGAGCCGAGAAGATACCCTAACACATCTTGGCAAGCTTAGTTGATTGGGAATACAATCCCGATTCCTCTAAGGGCTAGGGCGAGGCTCGCAAAACATGGTCAGCCTAGATGACGCAGTCATCGCACGCCTCGAAAAGGGTGGGAATAGGTATGAAATCCTCGTTGATCCAGAATTGGTCGCCCAGTGGAAAGAAAACAATGAGTCGGTAGAAATTGAAGATATGTTAGCTACTGATGAAGTGTGGTCTGATGTCAAAGCCGGAGACAGACCAACCGCAGATGCTTTGGAGAATATATTTGGAAGTACGGATTTACATACCTGTGTGGAGAAAATCCTCAAGGAAGGAAGCATACAACTTACTACCGCTCAAAGAAAGCAAATGGTTGAAGAAAAAAGGAAACAAATTGTCAATGCTATTGCAACAACTGCTACTGACCCAAAAACTCGCGGCCCTCACCCGCCTACAAGAATCGAAAATGCACTATCTGAGGCTAGATTCAACGTCGACCCTTTTCTATCGGTAGAACGCCAAGTTCAGGATGCAGTAGACACAATTCGTTCTTTGATTCCACTTCAATTCATCACTGTTCGTTTGGCTTTTAGGGTACAGGGGAAGGACTACGGCGGAGTCCACCAATTACTGAGGGATTCAATTCAGCGAGAAGAGTGGCTTTCCGATGGTTCATGGGCTTGTGTAGTGGAATGTCCGGGTGGTATGAAATCGGATCTGATTAATCGTGTGGCCAAACGCAGCTCTGGATTAGATGTGAAAGAATTGGATTGAGAAATCGACTCTATGCACACCGTAGGTGTGAGCATATACGGTTATGAAGGGTGGGTGGGTCGCGCGGCCCGATAACATGAGTGGAGACAACGGCGCGGGCGGACCGCGCAGATCCCGACAAGCACCCCTGCTTGTCGCTCCTGGGGATGACCTAGGCGATTCTGGGGAGTACGAAGCTGGACATGGTGTTCTTGCAATTAACGGCCGGCTACGTGCTTTGAAGCAAGGAAAAATGAACAATCGAGGCGGCACTGTCTCGATAGAGCCGCGACGTACATCCTACGTGCCACGGCCTAGTGACCTAGTGATTGGTTACATCGAAGGATGTACTAGTAATATCTGGTTCGTCGACATTGGTGCGCCATTCAATGCAATACTGCCAATGAGCCTTGGACCCTCCAAGGCTGAATTTGGTGGAATTAGAAAGGTTCTTGATATTGGAGATGCAATCTTATGTCGAGTACAAGAGGTCGAGGAAAATCATTCTAGCGTAGTTACGATGAAAGGAATGGGTTTGCGCGCAATTCGTGCTGGTAGTGTCGAGGAAATCGACCCACATCTACTAGGACGACTTATTGGTAGAGGCGGCAACAACCTCCGTCAACTCAAGGAAGATACCGAATGTAGAGTTGTAGCCGGAGATAATGGTCGTGTTTGGTTAGATGGTAACTTAGATGGAATCATCAATGCAAGGGATAGACTCAATGCTTTGCTAACAGAAGCAAAAATAGAAGATTTCGGAGGTGATGCCTGATGGGCGGCTATGGGGATGTACAATGTATAGATGAAAACGGAATCCGTCTTGACGGTCGAACCAAAGATGAGGTTAGACCAGTATCAATTGAAACCGGCGTAGTGCCTGTTGCAGACGGTTCAGCTAGAATCCGCTGGGGTCTTAATGACTGCATCGCAGCCGTTTACGGACCTATGGAGGCTCACCCTAGAAAGATTCAGCGCCAAGACCGAGCGGTATTGGATGTTAGATACAACATGGCTCCTTTTTCTACCACTGACAGGATAAGACCTGGCTTCAACCGTCGAAGTAGAGAGATTTCCAAGGTTACCGCTGAGGCGCTAGAAAGTGTAGTTCTGACGGAATTATATCCTCGAAGCAAGATTCGTGTTGAAATCGAAATTATTTGTGCTGAAGCTGGAACAAGATGTGCTGGTATCACAGCCGCCTCTGTAGCATTGGCTCATGCTGGAATACCAATGACAGACATGGTTGTTTCAGTGGCTAGCGGTAAGGTCCATGATGTAGTAGTTTGTGATCTGAATAAGGAAGAGGACAACTACGGTGAAGCAGACTTACCCATGGGCATTCTACCAAACACAGGAGAGTTGGTTTTCCTACAGATGGATGGAGATTTATCACCCGAACAATTCCAAGAGGCTTGGGATTACAATATGGAAGCGGCGAAGGTAATTCACGAAGAGATGGTTCGTGCCCTTAAGGGGGGTGATGAGTGATGAGTATACCACTCGTTCCTAAGTTACTCCGCGCTCACTTGGCTGATTTAGCTGCGGACGATATGAGGCACGACGGCCGCGGACGATACGAAGCCCGCGACGTCGAACTGGAAGTAAATTGTCTTCCTCGTGCAGAAGGGTCCGCTAGAGTAAGGATGGGGGATACTATCGTATTAGCTGGTGTCAAGTTTCAGATTATGACTCCATACCCCGATCGTCCTAACGAAGGCGGTTTGATGTGTAGCGCAGAGGTAAGGCCAGTTGCAGGACGTAACTGGGAAGCCGGACCTCCTAGTGCTGAATCCATTGAATTAGGCCGCGTCGTCGATCGAGGAATTCGAGAATCAGGTTGTATCAATACCGAGGATTTGTGTATTATTCCAGGCGAAAAGGCGTGGCAGGTTATCCTTGATGTTTTTGCGATATCGGATGATGGAAATCTCTTCGATGCATTTGGCCTCGCAGCGATAGCAGCGTTACGCAACGCTACGCTTCCTGCAGAAAGGTTCGAGTTAGGAGAGGATATCCCTCTTGATGTCTCTAAGACTCCGATTATGTGTTCATACCACAAGGTAGGTGGACGCTTTGTTTACGATGCTGACAAGAGGGAAGAACTAGGTGGAGATGAAAGAATACACATCACCCTTGGTGATGATGATCATGTCCATTCATTGCAGAAGGGTCTAAAGGGAATCTTCACGGCCGCCGAATTCGACGAGATCATGGATGAGGCTCGGTCAAGGTGTGCTGAACTCAGAACTCTAGTAAACGACGCATTGGAAGGTGAGTGAAATGGCAAAGAGAACTCAGAAACTCGGCGCTACCGCAAAGTACGGCTCTCGATATGGAGTAAGCGTACGTCGAAGAGCAGGAGCTGCTCTTAGGAAGAAGTCTCGAAACTACACCTGTCCAGTCTGTCATTACCAGAAGGTAACTCGTCAAGTTGCTGGAATTTGGGAGTGCAAGAAGTGTGGCCACAAATTCTCGGGTGGAGTTTGGGAACCGTTCACTCGTGCTACCGATGCAAACTCCCGTGTAATTAGGCGTGGAATGGAAGGCGCTACTGCTACCGATATGACAGTAATCGCCCAGCAAGCCGCCTTGGATTATGAGCGTAAATTAGCTGGTGAAGAAGGTGTCAGCGACGAAGAAGAGTGATCCGCTCAAACTAACGTTGCAAGTAAAGAGCAACTACGCTAGTTCTCTTGAGGCTGCATTAATCACTGAAGCGGAAGTAGTTCGTAGCGGTAATTCCATCATCGTTGAAGAAAATGAGCCGGTTTTCGTCGATATGCGCGCGCGATGGAATACGGTGATGAGAGGACTTTCTGCGGCCTACGAGGCCTTGAAAGCAGTCGACTGAATCAGAAGGGTGAGAATTATGGATCAGCAGCAACTTCAGAGCATAGTCCAGGAATTACAATTAGTTCGTGGACAAATCCAATCACTAACCAGCCAATTCAATGAAATTTCTCTAACCATCGACGCATTGAGAGACCAATCTCCTGATAGAGCGGTGTATAGAGCCCTTGGAGGAGTCTTGTTGGAGGTTGAAGATCGAGAATCACTTTCTGGAGACTTAGAATCTTCTAAGGAGACTATAGAGGCTCACTTGAAATCTCTTAATGCTAGGGAATCTGAACTACTTTCACAGTATACAGAAGCATCTGAGTCGCTCGAATGAGTGGTGAATTAGATGTCAATAGATATGTCTCCAATGAGCGATTGGATTTCACACCATACTCGCAATGGACCAATTGCCATAATCACTCATAGAAATGGCGACATGGATACTATTGGTTCTGGAATTGTCTTGGCATCAGCAATTGGCGAGAAGGCTAAGGCCTGTGGCATCCACATCGGTACTTTGGCCAGAAAAATCCTTGATGACATGGATACAGATTTCAAACAAATCGACCCTTCCAGGCCAGCATTCCCTCGTTCACTTGCGGGTGTGATTGTAGTTGATTGCGCTTCCCCTAGTCAAGTAGGCTTCAAACTCCCTGATGTGCCCATGTGTATTTTGGATCATCATTCCGCGGCCTCAGATAGTTGGCCAGAGGATGTATTGGAGTTGAGGGGAGATTACTCTTCAACCGCAGAGATGGTTTGGGATTGGATTCAAAGTGAAGGGCTAAATATAGATCGTAATGAAGGCACTCTTCTTCTAGCTGCAATTATATCCGATACTGGTAGGTTCAAACACTCGAAACCAGGGTGTCACAGGCGCGTAGAAGAGATATGTGAAAACTCCGGATTAGATATCGTAGACGTGGTCGAAAAGGTTGAATCAGAAGATTTGAACCATTCTCAGCGCATTTCAATTCACAAAGCGGTCTCTCGCTCAAAGGTGTATGAAATTGGGAAATATATGGTCTCTATTACCCGTGCAGGAACAAACGAAGGGATAGTAGCGCACGCTTTATTGGCTTCAGGAGCTCATGCATCATTTGTGCACAAGAGGAATTCGGAGGGTCTGAGGTTGAGTGCCAGAGCTAGTAGAACTGCAACAAATCAAGGGATTCACTTGGGTCATTTAATGGAAAATATCGCTAAGAGATTGGGTGGCGATGGTGGTGGTCACGCTGGTGCCGCTGGTTGGTCCGGAAATTGTGATGAGGTAGAATTAGAGTCGGTATTATTGGCCACCCTTTCTGCGGGGCTGATTGAATGAATGACGTTAGGGCACTACTTTCTGAGTTGAATTCTTCCTCTATCAATGTATCAGATATTCCTGATGAATTGGTATTACAGTTGTCTTCTTGCATACTACTTGAGGGATTGGAAGGCCCAGATGAACTCCTTTCTAGACTGAGTTCACTCCAAAGGGATGTATTGTCTCTACAAGGTTTATTGGTCGAAGGAGATATAGCGAATGCGGAAGTGATGAGTAAAGAATTACTTTCCCGTTCTCGTTCAAAAGAAGAACGTGATTTGGAATGTGAAGTCCGAATTAGAATGGAAAGGGCCCTTTTAGCAGTTGATGGTCCTGTGGTTTCAGGCCAAGAATTGGGATGGTGCTCAGAGAGACTGAAAGCTATAGCGCCGAATACAGCACTACATGGGATATCAATGTTGAATCGGGCTACATGGCATAGCAATAATGGAGAAGTAATGATGGCTATGGCTATACACGCAGAAATCACAAAAGATAGTGAATTCCCTCAAGAAATTAGAGGTTTATCTCGTTTAGAAGTTGGGCGGATATTGACTGCAATGGAGGACCTAGACCCTGCGATGCGACATCTTTGGACAGCTAGAGCAATATTCCTTCAGGCAGAAATGCAAACCGAGGCCGTAGTAGCTTCCTTAGAATGGCTAGATATCGCCTTGGAAGAAGTACATGTGAACGCTCCACGAATGTTGAACAGGATTGAGAACGCACAACCACGTTCTGTGCCTGGAAAATCGTGGGTGGCTGCAAATGAACAAGACGTCCGTGATGTTGTAGAGGCCATTTTCCCGATACTTACCAGTGACTTAGGAGGTGCTGAACGGAACGACTTAGGAATTATTCTCGACGCTGCTGAAATTCTTGGTAAACAAGAATGGAAGCAATCTTTAGCTGATAAATCGGATTATATTCAAGACGCTAGACTTCTAGAAGCGCTCCAGTCGTGATTTAGTAAACGCTGAATTTCTTTTTCTCCCCAATATAATTCTGCAGGAATTTCCACACACCAACCAACCTCACTTATACTTTCATCTTCTGATTCCCAACCATAGGGTTGAGGTTCTTCATCTATTTCGACCCTAACCACTGTTCCGTTTGGGAATAAACTTTCATCATAATCAGTAGCAGTCCCTAGCATTCCAGTTTCCTCGAATAGTTCTCTTAATGCGGCAATATCAATAGGTTCGTCTTCAGAGATTTTACCCCCAGGCAATTCCCAACCTCTTTCGATATGCCTTACCATTAACCAGCACGGAGAATCCAATTCTTCCTTAGGGATTCCCCAAACAACTACCCAAGGATCGTTTTCAGTCACTTGACATCTCCTCACGAATCTGTTCTGCTAGTAATTTTGCCTCTGAATCTCCCTCTGCAGCTAGTCGCCTAGCGATGAAGAAAGCCTCCGAAAGCCGTTGTTCTGTGAACAGTTGCCTAGCATAGTCTTTTTCTGAGATTTTGAGTTCTTCTTTGGAATCAACCATCTCCTTTTCTATTTCGGAAGCAGGGGTGGCTAGGTCTTGCATCCGAATAAGGAAATCAACTCGATCTGCAATGTCGGGGGCTTTCCAAGCAATTTTGCCTTTTCCATCAATAAGTGACTCCATTCTAACTTTGAAATCGTCTCTTGAGCTTAGAGTGGCCGAGTGAGATTGGGCTTGATCATAACAAAACCAGGCCTGATCAAATTCTCCTCTCCTCTCGTGTAACTTACCCATTCTTCCCCACGCTTCGTGATTTGAGGGCCTCTGAGCGAGCAACTTTCGAGTCAACTCTAGATATTCATCTTCATACCCATGTTCAAGTAACCTTTCCATCCTTCTAGTAAACAAAATATTTGCCCTTGGATCCGTGAAATCTAAGTTTCTGACACGCTGACAAAATGCATCTATTCCTCCATCTTGTGAAGTAAATACCCACCAACTATCTGGGTCGAGAGGGTCCACCGTTAACGCTGCTTCAAGTAAATTAGATGCAGATTGAGTAATGTCGAGTCCATCTATTTGGGTTAATAATTCAGGATCTCTACCGAGAATCAAAAACAGTTCATCTAAGACCGTTCGTGCCCCTGAGGAGTCATCCAATTCCAATTTTATTGCGAGTAATGTACGCCAATTATCAGGGTGAGTAAAATCATGCAATACAGCTTGTCTAGCACTTTGTTCAGCCCAATAAAGATTCGACTTATCATCATTTGATAATTTGAGAAATTTCTCTGCTTGGCTTCTGTGGCGATTCCCTAAACTTCTACGCGGGTGTTGTAGGCTAGCACCGAGTTCGGTCGCGGCCATTGTAATACCTCATAGTACGCTTTCATACGGTTTACGATCTATACCTGGTGGCAATGTTGCGTCTATACCAATCTTACTAGTTAATCCGTCTTCACCCCTAGATGGATCTAGGCTCGAACCCTTTTGCCCGGATAACATCACAGTGTCTTTGTCTGGCTGCCACCTAGTCATCAATGCCCATTCTACCCTAATCGGATTGGAACAATCTATGTCGGTGTCTACAATGGTAACTTGTTTCATAGAGCGGTGACCCTCTAATGCGGCATGAATAGCCTTGATTCCATCTCCTTGATTCTGAGGCTCTATGGCAACTACCGCGGATAGCCATCCACTACCACCATCAGTCATGTAAACATCAGTACAGGTAACGACTTCGTTTACGGCGGCTTTGATAGTAGGAGCCCTTGGAAGTCCCATCAAAGTGCGATGTTCAACTTCCGCGGGAATTAGCGCATGGAAGATTGCCTGGTTTCTGTGGTGTACAGCATCATATTCGATCACAGGTTCTTGGCGAACATCGTCTACGGTGCCGGTGATATCTACATATGGACCTTCATCATCATCCTTCAATGTAATTCTCGCTTCCATTGCATATTCAGAATCCGCAGGTACTTGAATACCATTTGACAGGGTTACTAATTTCAGAGGTGTGCCATGTAACTTTTGATGTAAGGATGCAGCCACAGTTAACTCATCCAAGTCATGGGTGAAAGACATTGCCGCGGCAAGTAAAACGGTCGCATCAGGTCCATTGACAACCGCGATATTAATCTCGTCTCCATTAGCTCTAGCTTTGTCAGTCATGGTTCGAAGGTGTCTAGGAACAAATCTCGACACACAGTGATTAGTATCACGGAGAAATTGCCGATGAAATGACATATTCCTAATTCCATCGTATTCCGCAATGATTACTGATGCTGATTGGTACCTCCCCCTATCTTCGGGGTAATGCCAAGGAATTGGTAATTTAGTCAAATCAACAACATCTTGTGTATTTTCAAAAACAGGACTATTCTTTGCATCTACAATTTCGGGTTCAGAGGGATTTTCCATAGCCCAAGCAAGTGTGTCAATCAATTCACCGGGGGTAATATCAAAAATTGCACAGATACGATCTCTTGCAAGTACATTTAGTGCTGACCTTAGGTCATTACATTCTGCTATATTATTGAACAGCACAGCCTTGTGGCCTATGGATTCTGTATGATTTAACATATCATGTTTCACACTAATTTCTTCATTGACTTCTGTGACCCCAGCCAACAGGTCCCTAAAGGCCATGTGAGCGACCCGACGCACCCCCTGCTTGAATGTTAGCGAGGTTGGGGCACTAGAGCCCTCACCTTTGGTGAGTCCGTCACGCTCTTATATGGGGGGTAGGTCGGCGGGGCGTTCCTTCGAGGTGCTATACTTGGGTCGTGGATTATTCTCTGGACCAAAGATGAAGAAGGATCGTAAGAAGTTCCGCTGGAATGAAAGGAAATTCAAGAACCGTGAAACAAAGAGGCGCCAAGGGGGTGTCCTCAAACACGACCCCCTGCGTGGTTCTACTCAGGCAAAGGGTATTGTGATTGAGAAGGTTGGTATCGAAGCTAAACAACCAAACTCAGGAATCCGTAAGGCTGTGAAAATATCCCTTATTCGAACCGGAAACAAACTTACAGCATTCGCACCAGGTGATGGGGCAATTTCCTTCATTGATGAGCACGACGAAGTCCTCGTAGAAGGTATCGGTGGAAGAATGGGCCGTTCTTACGGTGACCTCCCCGGTGTTCGTTTCAAGGTAATAAAAGTCAATGGAGTATCTCTGGACGAGATGGTTCGTGGTCGAAAGGAGAAGCCGGTTAGGTGAGCCTCATGTCGGAAGACGAGACACAGCAAGCTGCCCCAATTGCCGGTATCGGCACTATGGTATTCGGTAAGTGGGATGCACAAGAAGTGGTTTGTGGCGATCCAGGTCTAGCTCCTTACATCAATCTCACAACTATAGGAACTCCTCATAGTGGCGGTAGGCACGCTAATGCTTGGTTCGGGAAATCGAAGCTTTCGGTAATTGAGAGATTCATTAACAATCTAATGAGGACAGGGAAGTTCAGTGGTAAGAAACAACACTGTGCAAAGGCGTTCGAAGCAGCATTGGACAATATTGCTGACCGTACTGGTGAAAACCCTCTACAACACTTCATCAATGCAATTGTAAATTCGGCGCCTTGTGAAGAAACAACTCGAATCAAGTTCGGCGCCGTTAGCCAACCGAAGGCCGTAGATTCATCTCCAAGTCGCAGATTAGATGTGGCGCTACGAAATCTAGCAAATGGTTGCGCTTCAGCGACTGCAAAGAGTACTCGCACCCTAACTCAAGGAATCATTTCCGAACTAAACAAAGCAGCCGCTGGAGATGTAGCCTCATTTGCGGTTGGCAAGAAAGACGAAATTGAGCGCATTGCAGCATCAGCTCGATAATCGCATACAATATTCATTGGCAGTATTGAGACTTGTATCACGTAGTGATACAATCGGCTTTATGAACCGATGTCAGGTCGCCGGCCCAACCAGAGGTTGGTAGAATGGGCCG
>CAZKVK010000009.1:0-41792 GCA_964556195.1 uncultured Candidatus Poseidoniales archaeon | reverse complement strand
CTGGAAATCATGTGGGTTCTACCCTCGGGAGTTCAAATCTCCCTCTCGGCGCCACTCAAACCAATCCAACTGCAAAGGGTTGGGTTTGCCATTTACTAACATCAAATTCAAGTTTGTTTCTTATGGTTGATTCGACGCGGAGCAACACGTGGAAGAAGGAGGGGTCGATCCAAGCGACGAGGAAAGGGTGGAAGCAACCCAAATTCGATTGAGCGATGTTGAACTCCCTTTCAAGTTAGAAGAACGTAATGCTAGATTGGCCCCCCTAGATTCGCTTTTTCAAGAATACACATTTCATGGAAAGATGATTTTTCAACAATGGGGAGGTACTGAAGCCCTAATCATTGGCATCGGTTCTCTATCAATAATCCTAGGCGCATGGGATTGGGGAATCGGTGAAATTTCATCTGGGGGTGATTACAAAAGATGGGGCTTTTTCGGTGATGATGCTGGATTCCTATACGTCAATGATTTCTCTCTAATGTTAGCTTTACTTTCGTTAATTGCATGGATTGGATTCTTTGTTTTGCTTTGGATAAGATTCCCTTTGATGAGAGAAAATCTAGTTTGGTTGACATTTGCAACATTCGCGGTCCAGGTTGGATACATACTCAGCCACTCTTCGGCTAGCGATTTTCCATTTGGCGCGGATTCAAGCAATTGGGTAGGTGTTGTAATTGCAAACCTAGTCCTTGTTTTCCTTGCAATCATCGTCGTACACAGAGCCGTAATCGAAACTCGAGATATCCATGTAGAAGAGCGACACTCTCACCCCGACCCCCGCGTTGTACGGAAGGCTTGGCGCGATCATAGCCTGAAAGCATGGAGTGTTAATTTAGCAACTTGGATGGTATTTCTGAATTTTTCTTCTTGGGCCGGAGCACATGCAG
Organism: uncultured Candidatus Poseidoniales archaeon; assembly: GCA_964556195.1. Taxonomy (GTDB): domain Archaea; phylum Thermoplasmatota; class Poseidoniia; order Poseidoniales; family Thalassarchaeaceae; genus MGIIb-O1. Next base: position 40,902 of record CAZKVK010000009.1, on the reverse strand, counting down.
TTTCTCCTCGCCCTCCAATTGAAAATGATATGACTCTATATGTCGTAATCTATGCATTATTCGGAATATTTGCAATGACCTTGTTGGTGCATGTTTTGTGGTATCCGCAATTTATGTTAGGTGCCGCAGGGGATAAAATTCAATCTGTTAGAGCAAGGGAAGTTGCTGGTGAATTTGTGCCCCAAAAATCTAATCGGAGGCAAGGTTCTTGCCCGATTTGTGGCGTCGATTCCGTTGCTGTCAGAAATCAGGATGGTAGTATTCAGGTGCCTTGCTCACAATGTGAAGGAAATGGGTCACCGGGCACCACTTGTGCAGAATGTAACGCAATAATTCCTGCAAGAATCTCTTGCAGAGAATGTGGTTCCAGTACAACAGTAATGAGTCACTTTTCACGGTCTGAAGCCTGGTAATATCTAACATAGAGGAACTAGGATGATTATAGATGATGAACCAGCTAGTGAATTTAGATTAGACCAGCCAATCAATAATTCACCTGAAGTTGGCGAAGAAAATACCTACAATAGCGCCTTGCCTTGGTTGATTGGCTCCGTTTCTACATTAGCATTTATTTTAGTAGCTTCAATTATATTTCTTTGGCTTCAATCAATTGCCGATGAGATATTGATAGGAGGCCCTCCACCAACGTTGACTGGATGGGAGCAATCTTACCAAGAATTGACTGGGTTTGACGAAGTTACGGGCCTAGATGGAACGGGCGTTGTAGTTTGTGTCGTAGATTCCGGCATCGAATTAAGCCATCCAGATTTACAACATCTTACACTCGCCGGTTGGTTTGATGTCATTAATGGACAAAATGAGCCGTATGATGACGAGGGGCATGGTACTGCAATGGCAGGAATTATAGTCGCAAAAAATGGGCTGAGCGGGAATGCCCAAGGAGTCGATTTACTGGTTGCAAAGGCAATAGATTCCAATGGAGAAGGTACGGATTCAGGAATCGCTGAGGCTGTAGATTGGTGTGCCAATAATCAGGCCGACATTATCTCATTGAGTCTTGGTGGAGAAGGCGGGATTAACATTGGCGGGATTACAACCGATCAATTGGAAAATGCAGTACAAGATGCTCTTGACCAAGGTATCTTCGTAGTTGCCGCTGCGGGAAATGATGGTCGGGACGATGATGGTGACGTTTCTTCCCCCGGTTCTGTAGAGGATGTTATTTGTGTTGGTGGAGCTACTAGATTGGGGAATGTTTGGAGTGGGAGTTCAGAAGGAGATAATGATGGAAGGCTTTGGCCTCCGATGTTACCCCGTTCGGACCCCGACATGAAACCAGAGGTTCTGGGTCCTGGGGCAGAAGTCCCCATACTATTCGCTGGAGGTAGCGGAGATGGTTCATGGTGGGGTTGGGCAAGTGGAACATCAGCCGCGACGGCTTGGGTGTCGGGTGGTTTAGCAATAATTCTCGAAGCCCATCCGGAATTGCAAAGAGAGGGGGCTTCAGGGGGGCCAAATGCGATTGATTTTATCAAAACACAATTGAGTGAAAATTCACAAATGGATGATGGTCAAGAAGAACATGATGAACACTTTGGTTACGGGATTTTTCGAATTGACTCGATGCTTGAAGCGTTGGGTAATTCAAGTTCAGATGAAAAAATAGAATACTCCATTACGAAATTGCAATTTGATGACATTAACAGCGAGTCAAATCAAGCAGAACGAAGGAAGACGCCTAACGTACCACCTGCGAGTTCAACAAAAGCCGCAGAGTGGGCCGAGTTAACTGATTGAACAAATTCTATCCATTGATTGAATGAGGCTACCACCTGTTGAGCAGGAGTCATTTCAGCCTCTTGCTCGGGTTCTCCGACATCTCCTGTAGGGACTTGTGGTTCCAAGGCCATTACTATACCACCTGGTGCTAATAGATTGAATGCCAGAGTTACGGCTTGGGCTCTTTCTAGTTCTGGTAAATCAATGATTACAAGGTCTATTGGCTGAGGTAAAGGGGCGTTTCTTGCAACATCTGGAAGAGTTGCATTCGCTGCATTCCAAGATTCGGTCTCAGCCGCGATTTCACCCCAAGGAACAGAAATCACCTGTGCCCAGCCGGAGGCATCATATCGTCGAAGTAATCGATCGATAATTACACCGAATTTACCACCCTCTTCTATGACTCTAAGAGTATCTGGACGATTGCTCCCGTCTGATTCTTCATGGGCCGGATTACCGCACCATAAATCCATCATCCAAGCAGTTAGATGTCCAATACCTCCGCCCACAATTACAACATTTCGAGCAGGGATTCGGCCTGCAATATCTCGAATTCTTTTTCGGATTGAGCGAGGTAAAGGTCTCAAATCCATGTGAATCATTTGTTCGCCAATTGCGGCAGCAATTTCGGGCTCGGATGCGCTTCTCGATTCATCGTCTCCTAGAAGTTGCTCAAACATCTCCCTTTGAGACATAGTTGGAAGCCCTATTCCGCCCCCGATATCGCTCATATTACTGCCTCGAGTGACCCTCTCTTGAACCATACCACGCGCGGATGGCTTCAAGAACGGTAGGTCAGCCGCCGAGATGTGACCGAAGAGCTAGATGAGGAGGAGGCGATTGACGTCTCCGAATGTTCCAACTGTGAAGATTTCACAGAACACAGAGTACTTCGTAGAGTAAACAAGGGTGAAGGACAAGACCTACTGATTCAATGCGTTGAATGTAATGAGGCTCAAACCCTCCATTTACGACCGGGTAAGGCAGTCAAGATTACGGCTATTCTTTCCGATGGAGCCGAAAGTCAAACCCAGATAATCGATTCTGATGATGATGAATCAATTTCTGTAGGGGATGTATTTGACCATGGTGATATCCTTTACAGAGTAACTAGACTAGATGATTCAGATACCAGACCTCAACAAAGTATGGTGGCTAGTGATATCTCAACACTCTGGGCAGTAAGATGTGATAAATGCATAGTCAATCTGACAATGACAGATGGAGAAGAAAGTAATTCTAAGACTATCGAATGCCCTCCTGATGAAGTTTTTTCCTGTGGTTCAATCATGGAAATCGAAGGAGTACGATGGAGGATACGTGCTCTGCATACAGGAAAGGGAAGAACACTTCGAGGAAAGCGGGCGGCCATCGACCTTCGCCGGATTTATCTTCATCCACCATACACAAGAGGCGAAGATCGAAGACGAAATAGGCGATGATTATCTTCTATTTGTCCAAGGCATAATAATGCTCTTAGCAATATGCCATGCGACATCAGGGTTTTCTCTCAAGCGACGCATACTGTACTCGTACCATCTGCTTCCATAGGGGATGTATATACGGGTCCTGTGGCCTTCTTTGGCCAATTTTCTTCGGATGTTACCTCTGACTCCTAGTAGCATCTGAAATTCATAGCCAGGGCCTTTACCAGTTCTTACAGGTCCAGCATTTGGTCTAGGGTCTTCAATTCCGGGCCCCATTCCCCTTTCTGCTAAAGCCGTAAGTGTATGGTGGATTACCGGTATGTCATGAGAAGCGACGGCAGTGTATGCTCCCGCATCTAATATTTCGTTAACAGCTTGATTTGTTGCGACGACAATGTCTTGATACCTTGTGTGAGCGATTTCGTACGGTTCAAGGTAAATGCCCTTACAGATTCGAACATCTGAATTGCCTCCCAGTTTAGAGGCGAGTGAAGAGATATCACCACTTGTTCTAAACAACCTAGATTGAAGTACTGTTCCAATGTTTGTTAATCCCCTATGGTGCATCTCAATCACAATGTCAATTGTGGACTGAGTGACTCGATTATCTTCCATGTCCAATCTGACGAAAATATCGTTATCACCAGCAATGCGAGTAATTTTTTCTATGTTTTCTAACGCCTGCTTTTCATCAATTAGTAGGCCGAAAGCAGTTGGTTTGACAGAAATATTAGCATCCATTCCTTCAGCAACAATTGCATTCAAGGCTCTATGATATTCATTGACAAAAAAGTCCGCCTCCTCTAAACTGGTAATTTCTTCACCCAATACATCTAGGGTAAAGCATGCACCTTGCGATTTCATTGAACGCATCACCTGCATCGCGCTCTCTAAATCGGGGCCTGCAACATACCTCTTTGCAACCCACCGTACAATGAATTTCGGGGTGATTGGCATCATCATCATGATGAGACGGCCGAGTACACCCATATCGCAGGCCGTGTAACAGGAGCACTTTCACGCTTGCTCAAGGAATAATCTCCTTACCTCGACGAACTTCAACGTCAAGAGAGGATAATTCGGCAATGATCGCATTTCGTTGCCAACCTTTGAAGGATTTGCGATCTAGATGTGCGAAGATGGTTCCGCCGGGAAACGCAATACGAGTTTTTTCAATTGCTTCACGTAAACTATGGCGCCAGGGTCCAGATGGTGATTCTTTATTTTGGTCATCAAATATCAAGGCATAATTTGCTAGTAAGTGACCAAATGGAAGACCGCTTCGAATCGCAATATCGGAATGGCGAGGGGCGTAATGCCCTCCCCCGAAACCAACCATTACTTCTCCTTCACCGAACCACTCTCCTTCTGTTGGATTATGGGATAGCCCTAGAACTCTTGAGATTACTAAAGCCCAAAGAGCCGAGGCATCCTTGCGAATCCACTCAGATTCCTTAGATCCAATCTCTAGGTAAAGCGTAGGCTTAGTTAGTACAGGGCCATGATGAGTTGTTTCTAAACTAACATCAAATTCATCCACCAATTCTGATTTCGAGGCTTCTTCTCTTAGGGCTGAATAAATTGCAGAAAATCTCGGTGAAGGAGGCACTGCTAAGCCCTTTTTCCCACCAGCAAATCCAACATCTCCGTGGGGTACTTCACCAGGTACACCTATTGCATGAACAGTTAGTGAGGGTAGCCCACTCTTTGCAACGTGGCGAGAAAGAACTAGAACTTCATCAACAGATTCAGTAGTCACCTGTTCATGAGTCTCATCAATACCGTCAGCATGGATATGCAACTTTTCGATTAGAAGTAAATGAACTGGACGAAACGAGTGTCTCATTAACAACCCATGTTGCAATTTTTCCGAATCCTCCCAACCTCCAAGTTCTACTACCGCTTCATGGAGATTAACCGAGGCAGTATCGGCCTGTGAGGCGAGCAGAAGAGTCACCATGTAACCTGCAGGATGCCTGAAGACTTCAACCCATCCAATCAACATTCGATTAGTGGGGGTCGTTAGCACCACAGGTTCAAACACAAGTGTTGATGGGTCAAGTCATGGAACGAACTGTTCCCTTCACCCCAACACAAGTGGATGGCTGTGGAGAGTGCTACATTGTTATTGGAAGCCTTGGAGAATTAGCAAAACTAGACCAAGATGGAAAATTGATTGAGGAATATTCTGTTCCATTTCCTTCGACAGTCACTCACTCAACCCATCTGGTAGATTTTTGGATTGGGATTTGGGTTGATGCAGAAATGAGAATGGCAAGAATTGCTAGTCTGAAATTAGATGATTTATGGCAAGATGGGATTTCGCGTGGTGACTTGAGGGCGCCTCTAGATCTGATGTCCTTACATCCTCAAAACTCTGTTTGGTCACACGCTCTCGACTCAGAACCGACATGCATTTCAAGTCTTGATGATGATTTCTGTTTTGTTTTACGTGGAAAGGGGGTGTATCGGATGGATTCGGAGGCAAATGAAGTTTGGAGATCTAGTCTACCCAGCACAATCGATGGAACGTTAAGAGGACTTGAAACTGCAATTTCTATTTCCCAATCAAAGGATTTTCTGAGTATTTGGTATGACAATGGATTGGTGGTGGATATATCAGCAGATTCTGGGGTTGAAGTTGATCGTAGAAGTTTGAAGATTTCAGATAGAATAGAAAGGGTGTTTCATTCGGGAGAATCCCATTTGCTCGCTCTAGCGGAAGGAGGATTTCTAATCACTGATAGAGAGAAGGTGCTAGAGTCTCATAGTACACCCGGACCATTGTCTGCGGCTAGAATTAGAAATGGAAATTGGGAATTCACCGGCTGGCGATTCGACGGCCGATTAAGCAATGCAGTCTTAGATATCTCTTCTAGAGAGCAATTAGGAGTCGGATTTGTTGCAGACAAAGTGCTGACTAATGATGGAACGTTATGCGAATTTGCAATCACTCGTTCTTGACAGTGTGACCACACTTTCCACAGGTTTTACGGTTTGAATGCTGACCTAGGAAAACCCCTGGGCCACAAGATGGGCAGGTTTCTGCCCTTACTAACTCGTCACCTTCGATTGTGTATTTCGACCATTTCGCGTTTGCGTTAGGGCTATCGGACATCACTCATCGCCTCCCTCTTCTGATTCCGCTTCTTCAGATTCCTCTTCTTCTGCAGGAGACTCCTCAGCGACTGGTTCGGGAGCCGCAGGCTCCTCGACCTTTCCTGGAGAGTGTATCGCCTTGTGGCGGTTGAGAACAAATTCAGGCTCAACGGTTGCTGCCTCGATGTCACCATATATCAGAGCAATTCCTGTTGTCTGTGGACGACCAAATCGGGTGTTTACCTCTTTTACAAATGTCAGTTCTTTCTTGGAACCTGGTTCGGCCTTTGCGGCGGCAGCAACCATTTCAGAAAGTGTAGGTGTCGCTCCCTTCGAGTGCTCCCAACGGAAACTAATCTCAACTCGGTTAAGCAATGGATTCTCTTTTCTATCGATAATTTCCATATTAATTCCCTCCTTACCGGATGTTCACCTTCAAGGCATAGGAGCCTGGGTCGTTGATGTTCAATCGCTGAGCGACTTCTGAACGCTTAGGGTGCATGATAACCACATATCCCGACCAGTCGGTAGTTACCGGAGCGGAAGGGCAGTGCATGCACTGAGGAGGGTCACTTTTCTTCTCTGGGTCGGGAAGTATCCTGTTACATTCTCCACAGGCGAAGGATTTCGGCATTCTCAGTCACCTCTGGTTAACCAATCGTGAGCACCAAGGCCTGCCATCTTGCAATTCAAACCAATCTTGCTCGACCTTGGGTCGTTTTGGTTAATGGCTTTGGAAACAATTCTAGAACGAACATAGGAACCCTCTTCGATATGCTTACCAGATTGGGAACCTTCGATTCTCCTGATTCCCATGTTAACCTGAACCGGCTCATCAAGAATTTGGGATTTGTGAAGTAGCGCCTCAATTGGACCGATACGTACGAATGCACCGTATTCCGAGACTTCCGACACTGCCCCGTCGACTACCTCGTTTGCTTCCATTGTGAAATGGAGCGCCTTGAAACGAACTCTCTGATAGATTGCACCATCGCCGTGAATGATCTTTCCACGGCCTACTGTTTCGTGGTCGTAGGTTAACAGTGTGTAGTTTTCGTCTTCGTCAAATCGGCCTTCAAAAGCGGCGTGGGCTAAATCGTCGATATGGTCTTCCAACTTGCGCCCCTTACGGATGTATTCCGCTGGGATTCTGATGGTGTCTTCCATTGTTACTAGGCTGTACATTCGGTTTCCTCCAATCGCCGGACCGCTCCGAGTTCAGTCGGAGGAAAGGCAGGTCAACCCTCCCGTCCCTCATCGGCTGTGCCTCCAGAGGAGAGGTCCGTGCGATTCGCCGAACTACGGCCCTGCTATAAGCGCAACGGATGAGATTCTGGGATAGAATTACTCTCGGCGATGGGTAAAGTGTCCTCAGACCGTAGGTCTGAATGAGAGTATACCCCTAACCTTCAAGTGGCTCGGAAAGCGCAAGTTCGACCCTGATGAGTATGCTGAGTTCGAGTTTCGGTTCCTCTGGGAAGCATAAAGCAGTGCTTGCAATAGTATGTTTGTTGCTTCTTTCACTGTCACCTCTAATGCTAACATATTCCAATTATGCTAGAAATTTGGAACATTTAGACAAAGATTCTGCATTCACAGGAAGCGTTGATCCTTGGGTTGATGGGGGGCAACCTTGGCCTCAACCTGGAAGAATAGGCCAAAGAACTTCGGAAGGCCCTTCTCATTCTCCAAGTGGCGGTGCCGGAACTGAGGCGCCAAGTAATGCAAGCGAGTTGGCATCATTAGTTGACCCCGTAATTAATTGGGCATATGGAACATATTCCATAGGCACTGATGCACTAGGCACTCCAATAGCCGATTTCAGCGATCAAATTGTGACCGATGAGGCGGCTAAAGAAAGGTGCGGAGGAGATTCGTTATTTCTTGTACTGATTCAAACAGAGGTAGTAGGAGGGAACGATCACAGTATCGTGAAAATAATCGAGGGAGAGGATGCTGACTTGGCTTGGGAGGTCGATCTGGGAGGTACCGAGATAATCAAGGCTTCACCAATCATTGTGGACCTTGATGATGATGGAATGCAAGAACTCATCATTATCTATGACGCTGGTAGCACCCTATATGTTGATGCTTATTCTCCAAGACTTCACTGCTCGGTAACCGGTTGGTCTCCAGGAGGGTCGAAAAGTGGTGAGTTGCTTTGGAGCTATAGTGACGATGCGTTACAGATTGGTAGCACAAATGGCCCCTATACTTCTTCTTGGTTGGGGGGGCACAGACCTACAACTCAACCATTACTTGCCGATCTCGACTTAGACGGAGATGCTGAATTGGTTCTTGCAGCGATTGATGATAACGAAAATCCAGTAGTTGTTGCTTTACCTCTCGGAGCCAACGGAGTACCTACACCCATATGGCAATCGACTCTTGAAGACGGAAGCCACCCCTCCGATCCATCATTCGCTCAGGTTGATGACCAAACTGCATACGTCTTGCTAACAACGACTGAAGCTTCGAGTGGAGCAATGTGGGTTTGGAAATTAGATTCTGTTTCTGGAGACCAATTATGGTCATTGAGTCTCTCCAATTTAGATGGAGATTCTGACGTACCACACATTAGACTTCCTGGCCCTGTAATCGCGAATTTAGATTCAGACCCTACTCCTGAAATGATAATTTCGATCCCAACGGACGCAGATGGTTCAAGCAGTGTCGATGGGGCAGAATTTAGAGGACTGGAGATTGATGATGGAACTGAAATTTGGTCGTTTGAGGCAGTAAATGGATACGCCGATGCTCCGCCACTAGCAGTAGATACTGATGATGATGGCGAAATAGATAGGGTCTGTTGGGTAACGTGGTATCAGGAGACTACTGCCAGACATGGACATGCAGGTTGTCATGATGTTTCAGGAAACAATCCACAACTCGATTGGTACAATGACTTAGAGCAATCCAGCGGAGTTCCTAACGACGAAATTGCTGTTGCACAACCTGTTTGGATGAATATAGATGGTAGCGGCGCTCCTGAATTATTAGTGGCCTACGGAAGGACTCTTTGGGCTTGGGATGGAGATACTGGGACTCAAGCGGCAATTAATGACAATTGGAATGATGAGGTCGAAGTTGATCATAGAACTTGGTCTTCACCAGCTCTAGCAGATATTGATGGTGACGCCACTTTAGACATAGTTCTAGGAGATACGGTAATCTCTACAGCGCTTGCTGATGTTAGACCATTGCTTGACGATCGTGCAATAGAATTCAATCCAAGCGCACCTAACCCTAACGAAGAAGTTACGATCACAGCCTTCTTTGAAAATGCTGGAACTATCGATATAGACGAATCTGTAGATGCAGTTCTATACGCAGACGGTATAGAAATCGCTCGCCATCGTGCTGACACCCTAGAACCGACAGATCCAACAGGTTCTGCTGGATTCGAATCTTTCTCTGTCGAGTGGTCAGGGGGGCTTGGCGAATATACCTTCGAATTGGTTCTAGACCCTTACCAAAACGTCACACAATCACGTTATGATAACGATGCACAATCGACCATCTTGACGATTGTGCCACCATATAATGCAACATTTGAGATGCCAACGAATCCGGTTAGGGCAAATCCCGGAGAATCAACCATTGGTCAGCCAACGGTTCGTTCTACTGGCCGACTTGCAGGTGTTTGGAGTCTTTTCGTTGATGAAAGTAATTTGCCCCAAGGATGGACCTGGAGTGATGAGACACCAGGTGGAATAACATCTGTCGAAATTGCAGCAGATGGGACGTGGACCCCTTCTCTGAGAATTTATGCACCGATAAGCGCGGAAGGATCAGATGCAGGATACCTGTCACTTACTCTCTCACTTGACGAAGATGAGAATGTTAGTGTCAGTGGGGTTTTACCGGTTGAGGCAAACCGTACTCGTGGGCTCTCAATTAGAGGACCTTCGGGGACGACTGCGAGCAATGGCTACGGCCTAATTGGAGATTCCGCAAAAGCATGGTTGATTGTAGAAAATCTTGGTAACGCGGACGAAAATTCAATCTCAATGTTCTGGGATAGCACATCTTGGGATTCTGTTGAAAATAGTCTGACACTATACGATGAAAGCGGAAATGAGATTCCTGCATTAACATTGGCAGCCGGAGAACAGAAAATCATCTCTGCGAGACTCGGAGTGCCAACAGACGCATCCCTAGGAGATAGCGTATCTACACCTCTTACCATGTGTGTTGGGAATGGAGATGAAGAAACCTGTCAAACAGTGCAATTACAATTCATCGCCACCAGTGTAGTAACAGAAACTAATCACCAACTTAGTATGCCGGAGAATACATTGCAATGGAATGTTATCGCCGACCTTCCAGCATCTACCGGAGTTTTAGATTGGAAGATTAGTGACGCTGGAATGGCAATTCAAGATTGGATTTGGTCGGGTGGGGGTTCACTCTCGATAAATGGAGACGACATCACCATACAGGGAATTCCTGGTTCGAGAGTAAGTGGGATGTTATCTGTTGAACTTCCAGTTGATGCACCGCCTGCGTTCCACTCATTCTCAGATTCTAGTAGCTTAGGCTCCGATTATTCTCTACGTCTGTCGGTTGAAGTATTACAAATTTACAGAACCTCTCTTACTCTGGTATCTCCTACCGAATCGCCACATTTGGCAGAGGTAGAGGAATCTATACCTGCCACGGTTCGATTGTATAATCCAGGTAATGGAGAGGACACCTATGTCATGTCTTATTCAGTAATATTGGATGATAATCTAACCGAAGACCCCGGGGTTGAGGTTACATTCAGCAACTCTCAAGTGACCCTGAGCGCCGGTAGTTTGAGGACCCTTCCAGTTGAGATAATTCTACCAGATACTACACCTGCAAGAACTCCAGTTAATATTGAAATCTTCATGACTTCTCAAGGAAATTCAACAATTTCAGACTCGGTTATTCTCACCCTTGAAGCAAGACAAGATCATCGTTGGGATATTTTACTGCATTCATGGTTTGGAATTGTTGAAGACAATACATTCGCAGTGAATCCAGGAGACTCATTCATCGTAGAAATAAATGCAACAAATATAGGTAATTTAGACGACGATATTTCTGTATCAGGTTCAGGTCTACTAAATCATCAAGGTGCGGATACAGAAACTGATTGGAATATCTTTGGAGATAATGCATCCGCAATTCCAGTAAACGGTTCTACAACACTAGATTTGGTGATTGAAGTGCCCTTAGGTGCGTGGAATGGGACAACCTACCAAGTTAGTAATTCAATAGTGGCCTTTGATGTCGAGGTTTACACGTTCACATTCACAATCGAAGTTTCCCATGTCGCAGGTTGGAATGCTATAGCTTCCAATGCAGATTTGGAGATTGACCCCTCTGGTTCTACCGTTTCCTTAACCGTCGTACAAGAGGGAAATTCCCCTACAAGACCATACGTAAGTGTCCAAGTTGACGGCGAAATTGGATGGGAAGTAGAAACTCCTGATGAATTACCAATATTAGACCCAGGAAGTACAGCAAATCTGGATTTACAAATCACACCTCCATCCACTGCAAGACATGGTAGGACAGTGGAATTACTTGTCAGATTGAGGGAAGGCGACGGTAGCAGCGAGGCTACGATTACACTGCCACTTAGGGTTGCAGTTATACATGAATTCAGCCTTCAAGGAACCGGCAATTGGATTGTCTCTGACAATGGTGGTTATCCTCATGCAGAATTGCAAAACCAAGGCAATGCTCCAACCACAATTTCACTTGAAGTTCTGAGCCTTCCTCAGGGTTGGCAAGTCTCGGGCCCAACTCAAGTAGTAATTGGCGTCGGTGAAATCACTGGAGTTCCGTTAGAGGTTATCCCATCCTCGGATTGGGACGGTGCATCTAGAACAATCAGAATCTTAGCACAAGATGAAGCTGGTAATCAAAGAGAAATTTCTCTTGACACCCAGTACGAAGATCATTCATGGGCATCCTCACCAGTTATCGTTTCAATGAAAGGAGATAGCGTTCTGCTCGATATACACGGAACTTCACCCGATTCTTCGGTTGTTGATGATGTACAATCAGGTTTGCAATGGGATTTGCAAGGAGGTTGGGTTTGGCAAGCGAGTACAACATCAACTGGAAATCAATTAACAGTAGATTCTGATTCAGTTCTACCATACACAGCGTATGTAATCGAACCAGCCCTGAGATATGCTACGTGTTCAATAAGCGGAACGGCAGCTTCCGTAAGAACGGAATGTACGGTTGCAAATGGAACCGAACCATTCAGCTACACTGTAATCCTAATCGATGACCAAGGTAAATTGTTAGATTCTTACGAAGGCTATTTGGAGGCAAACACGGCTTCGGGGCAAATCAACCTAAGTGCTTCGGCGTGGAATCCACAACCTGGAATGAGGGGTCTGATTATTCGCTTATTGGATGAAAGGGGAGTTGTGGTTGAATCTGAAGAGACCGTATTCGAAATTCGTAGAAGTGATTGGAATATTGGCTTGGTGGGACTTGAACTTGAGGGAGAGGGCGAATCTCAGAAAATCAAGGTACTGACAAAGAGAGAATACCATCACCTACTAACCGATGCTGATTGTACTATCTTGGTAGTCGCTGGTAGCCATACCGCAACGCATGAGATCGATTTCTCTGGAATATACCCCCCCGAACCAAAGTTGGACAGGCCATCACTCGATGATGCGCAAGATGGCACGGAAATGGTTGTCACCGTGCAGTGTATCTTCCCTTGGGATGTTGATTCAGACCCAACGGACAATGAAGCAAAATTGATTCTTTCCGGTGGATCAGTAAACAATGATGAAGGTTTTGAATGGGGTACGGCAATAGGTTCCGCTATTCTTGTAATTGCATTAGCACTTACCTTGACATGGATCCTATACAACCAAAGAGAACGAAGGAAATTGCTAGAAATGACCGAATCAATTCTTAGCAAGAAGAAACAGGGAACAAATCTTCCACAACCCCCCCTACCTTCTGAAACATCACATCAAGAGAATAAACCAGATAATCAAGACAATACGACCAAAGTAGATGAATCGATTAGTGGCCAATATGTCGAAGACACTCCTGAAGTTGTGGAAGAACAATTGGATGACTTCGAGAGCAGGTTGAAGCGTTTAACCGGCGACGACTAAACACAGGTGCTGGAGACCCATGAGCCGCTACATCCCTCCTAGTCCATTCCATACCTTCGAGCCGTTACGACATGAGCCCCTAGAGTTGATCCCGCTGATACAATCTTCACAAGGTGGAGACCATTCAAAAATAAAATCGGTTACTGGAATCCCATCATCAATTCTAGAATTGGAAGAGGGAGAATACCCGCCCATTGACCCTGCAATGATGCTATTTCTTTGTTCAGTTGCTTGGAAAGGAGATACAGGAATGCCCGAACCCCTAGATAGAGGAGTTAGTAGAGAAAGGATTGGGCGTTTTCCGGTTGAAGGTGGCAATGCGATAGAGTATCTCCTAAATCATACAATTGAGAAGGCCGATGATGGGCTTCATGAATTACTGGCAAAACTAACTCTAGGACTGGCTGAAGAGTTCCTGGGAGAGGCAGGATTCACTTCTGGCAAAGGTGGCTTGGAATTATGCGGGTGGCTCGATTCAAAGGATGTGACTAACCTACGTCGAGCAATCCAAAAAGGAAAATGGTCGGTTGATCCAAGTGAACCCATAGATGGTGGGGTTGCCGATGCTTTCAGACATCTGACCGTTATTCTGCGTGGAGCAGAGAAAAGGCGTTGTGGCATTCTAATGCGAAAGCACAGTTGATTATACCAATCTTTGAGAATGAAGTTTTTGATAGATTGGCATTACTTCTTCTAAGATCGATTCGTATTCATCGGTTAGATTTCCTGGACGGGGTTGATATTCAGCAAATCCAGTCGATTGCCACACAGCATCGTACCAATGAGGTGCCCACGTCCCATCACAATCCTTTGGACCCGCTTCCCAACTGAGCATAGATTGTTCAAATGTGATTTCCAATATATTGCAAATTTTCCTAATCATTGAATTAGGGTCAAGGAGGATATCTTTTGCATCGACTACAATCAATGGGTTATCGGATTCTAACACCATATCTGCAATTATTGCTTGCTGAGGAAGCCCCGTAGACCATGCATCCACTACTTCGGTTTTCTTTGTCAAAGATAGTAGAACTTCACGGGGATTGCGAATAAGAAAACAATTAGTCAAGGAATTTATCCAATCCAAATCCATTCCTTCTATTATGTGGTGACACATATGTTTTTGGTACCAAATTTGAGAGCCGTCTGGAGGTGTTGAAGTCAAACTTTCAACAACCTTTTTCCAATTAGTTTCTCCTTCTTTGATGACATTTCTAGCATCGGGATGATTTACTCCAGTGGCAGATAGATAGTGAGAATAGAATGGTTCGTCACTGCAAAAAGTGTCAGACCTAGAGTGGAATGAATACATCATTGCAGTGGATATATTTCTTGGTCCTGACCACATTGCGATTCGTCTGGTTTCTACCATCTAATCACCACATTGGCTCTTGATTAATTCAATGTAGAGATTCTGTAGTTTCTCAGTCATAGGCCCTCGCTTTCCTCCACTCATCGGCTCACCATCATAACTCACCACAGGAGTTAACCCCGCAAATGTACCAGTAACGAAAGATTCGTCGGCAGCCTTGACTTCCTCAGTGGTGAAATCTTTCTCAAGGCAAGTAATTCCATTCGCCTTGCACAAATCAAGAATTTTTCTTCGTGTTATTCCATCGAGACAATATTCACCAGTTGAAGTCCATACCTCTCCATTCTTGACGATGAAAAAATGGGTGGAATTACAAGTTGAAACATTACCGTGAGGGTCAAGCATTAATCCTTCGTCTCCTCCTTTTTTCTCAGCATCTAAACAGCCTGCAATACAATTGTGCTTTGACAGGCTATTGATACGAGGATCCTGGGCATTCTGTGGTCCTCTAATTACGTCCACAGTGACCAAACTAATCCCTTCTATTGCACGCTGAGCATTGGCTTTCTTGTGCTCGGGAATAATGACTACAGTCGGGAGACTGGAGACCACCCAAGGGGCTTGGTAAGGTGTCGGTTTTAACCCTCGAGTAATGATTAATCGAATGTGCACTTGATCGTACATTTCGTTTGCGGAAACCACTTCTCCAATCCTACTGACTAATTCTTCACGAGAGATTGGGATTTCCAATCCAATTACATTAGCACCATGCCACAATCTATCCAGATGGTCATCGATGAACACTAGGCTACCGTGATGTAAACGGAATGCCTCCCAAACGCCGTCACCCAAAAGGAAGCCAGCGTCCATCACAGAAATCTTGGCTTCTGGGCGGCGGAACAATTCTCCATCAATTGAAATCCACACATTCGCGTTGCGAGGGTCGTCTGTGTATTCGTGAGTGCCCACGACTATTCCACAACCCCATGCACATTTCAGAATGACTGACCAGTCAACCTCTCGAACATATCAGCGTAGAGCGTCGCTGTTTGGTCGATTATTGCCTGAGGTAAAGCGGGAATTGGCGGCTCTTCCGTTCCTGCCTCTCTGGCCGCGTAGAGTTCAGAATGATGACCGGTTTCTAGATAATGACCTCTGACGAATTCTTTCGAAAGTTGTACTATCTCGCCTCGCCCATATGCATCAGAATCCCACCACCTATCTTCGTCTAGGGTTCCGAATGAATCTACCAGAACGGGAACCCTACCATCGCCTAAGGCGAATTCTTTCTTTCCATCGACATGGATCAATCCACGCTTTGTAGCCTCCGCTTCAATTATCTCATCAACCTTGATTACGATATCTAGAATAGAATCGAATTCCTCATCTGTTAGATTCGAAATTTCTAGAGCTTCCGCTCTGTCAAGTAACCTATCGAATTTTTCAAACTTAGTTGAAACCTCAAGGTAGGGCTTTGGTAGTTTTACTCCTTCCTCTAACTCAGTTCCTGGTTCAAAGCCAAATTCTTCTGCCGGAGCGTCACCCCTTGCATATCTTCGCCAACCACTACCCGCAAGATAGTGGCGACAAATCACCTCTAGAGGAACGAACACATTTTCTCGATCTCTCGAAATCGCACCAGGCTCGCGAATTACATCGAATCGACGTGCTAAAACCCTGTCTGGCGCATTCATCTCGATAACATGAGTGTCACAAATTTCCGCCTCTTCAACGAGTTTGAACCAATGACAAGATGTTCGGTTTAGCGACTCCCCCTTACGAGGAATTAGACTGGGGATTATTTGGTCGAAGACACTAATTTGGTCGGTATACCTGAATTCGATTACATTCGGATCATCCGTACTCCAAACTTGCTTCACCTTACCATGGTAGATCATTTCGCCCATATTATGCGGTCCTACGCGAGACGACGATGAACATTGCTGATGTAAAAACTCTGTTTGGAGTTATGTTTTTCAATAAAGAAAGAAGAATAATTTTACTAATAAGAAACATGCAATGGATGACGGGTCGATTCTATATCCTAACTTCTGCCTGACCAGCTTGTGAACAGAGCGTCTCCGGGCATCGAGAGAATTTTCTCTTGGTCATCAATAGACTCTAAGTCAAGGGTTTTAATCCTAGTCTCTATTTTGTTAATCTGTACAATTCCACATTCAAGCGGACAAGAGACAATTACTGGATGGAATGAGGCTGAAAGTTGGACTGACAATGACCTAAACGCAGCAGTCATCAATGGAGAAATTGCCTGGGTTTTTGGAGATTCGGGAACTGTCAGATTTAGTGAAGACAGTGGTGCTACTTGGCAAAATCATTCTGACCTTGGAAATGATGACCTCATCGCTGCGGATTCGCTAGATGGCTCTATGGCCGTTCTATCCACTAATGGAATGATCTACATGATGTCTGGGCTAGATGCAGACTGGCAAGAAATCGACTTGGGAGAAAGGGTAGTTAATGGGTCTATGAATAGCATTGCAGTAACTGGTGAGCAATCCTTGGTAATCGTAGGAAATGAAGGAGCTATCTGGCAGTACACTGCTCCGAATTGGTGGAATCGAACAACAACATTCAACGAGAATCTGCATGATGTAGCCTTCAATGGAAATGAAGATGGTTTGGCAGTTGGCGACGGAGGTACAATTCTAGCAACAGTTAATGGAGGTACTACATGGGATTACAGAGAGGCTCCAGACCCAGATTCTTCAATCGTTTCTGTATCTTACTTCAATCCATATCGTATGTTCGCAATAAGTGATTCTGGGCAAATCCTCTACTCCACATCTCCAGGTGGATTTGAGTGGCAATTGAGAGAAATTGAATCGAGGGATTATGATACTACACTTGCGACTACTCTTTCCTCGATTGAAGTAGTTTCTTCCTCGAGAATTCTATTTTCTGGACCCGATGGATATCTTGGATTGAGTTTAGATCAAGGCTTGAATGTTGAAAGAAATATTTTACCTGCAGGAGTAAATACCTCGTTCAATGACCATGCAATGTTCGACTACGTAGTGGGCATCGTTGTCGGTGATTCAGGAGTCATCCTGTTTACCGATAGAGCAGGAGAAAACGAAGATATTGGATTCGAAATACCCGACTACAATAACTTTGGAGAATTTGTTGAATATGCAGACGATATGTTGTTGGCTGGATTCATTGCAACGGTAAAAATCGTAGTTTTCGGAATTTTGTTGGGATTCACTATTGGGGTTATCTTGGCGATGTTAAAGACTGGACCTACATCTTTCAAGAATTTACTAGAAAGATATTCTACAAATCAAATTAGGGGACTTGGTGCATTCTGTTCGGTAATCGGATTATGGTTAGTATACACCGGAGTCAGTAGATTCCCAGAATTACAATTGGAGGGGGTAGAGTACATTTTCACTCCGGTAGGAGACCCCCGAGGATTTGCGATGTTTGCTTTGGGATTAGCAATTGTTGCAATTTCTATTCAATTCATTCTAGCCGATAAAAAATTGTCCGGACCTCTTTTCAAAGTTCGGCCATTGAACTCATTAGCAACCGTCTATACTGATTTCTTCCGCAACACACCTCTGATTGTGCAATTTATGTTTATCCACTTCGGACTACGTTTGGGAATGAGGATTCAGCAATTGATGGAAGGAACGTTTGGTGACCCAGGTATTGATGGAATCGACTATTTCTTCTATGGGGACAGAACTTTCCTCAGCGCAATTTTCACTCTAGGCCTTAACTCAGGAGCATACCAATGCGAGACTATACGTGGTGCTATTTCTGCCATACCTTCGGGTCAAATGGAAGCAGGTAGAAGCATCGGTCTGACCTATTTGGGAACTATGAGATTAGTGATATTACCACAAGCGATTCGAATTTGTATTCCACCTATTGGAAATGAGATGGTTAACTTAGTGCTGAATTCTTCACTTGCGATGGTAATTGGTTATTCTGAACTTTCGCGACAAGGAAAACTGATGATTGCTACCACCTTCCAAATTTTCTCCGCCTGGGGGTTGGTGATGATTTCTTACTTTGTAGTAACTTGGACTCTAGCCCTGCTACTGAGAAGATTGGAAGAAACTACACGTATTCCAGGATTAGGGATTTCAGGAGGTGCATGAATGGCGGATGTAGTTCTCTCAATTCGTGATTTGCACAAGATATACGCAGGAGGCGTTCATGCAGTAAGAGGAGTTTCTTTCGATGTCCATCAAGGAGAATCAGTAGCGATAATCGGATCTTCGGGTTCCGGGAAATCTACCGTTCTACGATGTATCAACAGATTGATCGAACCCACAGATGGAATAATCGAACTGCGAGGGGAACAGATTAACACCCCGGTAGCGGATGTAAATGAAGTAAGAAGCAGAATAGGAATGGTTTTTCAGTCATTTGAATTATTTTCTCATTTGAAAGTTTTAGACAATGTCACTCTAGGTTTGCGTCATGTTCGCGGAATGAATAAATCGGAGGCTGAAGAGGTAGCATTAGAGGTCCTAGAAAGAGTCGATATGCTAGAGAGGATAGAAGCATATCCTGGTAATTTATCAGGCGGTCAAAAGCAACGAGTTGCGATTGCTAGGGCGCTAGCTATGAAGCCCGAGGTTATTCTATTCGACGAACCCACAAGTGCACTAGACCCAGAATTGATTGGTTCAGTATTGCAAACTATTCGAGGATTGGCCGACGAAGGTATGACCATGGTGATTGTAACTCATGAAATCAATTTCGCAAGGGATGTGGCTGACAGAATAGTCTACCTAGATCATGGGCAGGTTGCGGAAGAGGGACCTTCCTCCATCATCAACGAGCCAAAGACTGAACGGCTACAGAAATTCCTTTCATCGATGCATGAAGAAAAAGTTCCAGAGGACATCGAAAATGAACTGGTCAGCGACCAACCAGACCATGGCTATGTTCCGGATGGAACTGGTAATCGCCCTAGGCCTTGAAGTGAATTTTAGATCATTCCTTGTGCAGTCATAGCCTCTGCAACTTTGAGGAAGCCTGCTATATTTGCACCAGCAACGTAGTTTCCTTCCATGCCATATTTTGCGGCTGTCTCAGATGCTTGTTTGTGAATGTTGACCATTATCGCCTCAAGACGTGAATCTACTTCCTCACGTGTCCAAGAAAGTCGAAGCGAGTTTTGGCTCATCTCAAGTCCGGATGTTGCTACACCACCAGCGTTGCTGGCTTTACCAGGCGCAAACAAAACTCCGTTTTTGAGGAATACTTCGACGGCTTCTGGTGTGCAGGGCATATTGGCACCCTCGGCAACAGCGATGACCTTGTTGTCAACCAACATTTGTGCTTCCTGACCATTTACTTCGTTTTGGGTAGCACAAGGCAAAGCAACATCGACATTTACCCCCCACAGTCCATTGAGAGCCGGTTCCGGCTCAGAGGGGTTATAGGTCACTCCATCGAAGTGATCAGCGTACTCTTTGATTCTTCCACGGCGATTATTCTTCAGATCCATTATCCAAGCGAGTTTTTCCCTATCAATTCCAGCAGAATCATGAATCCACCCTGAGGAATCCGACATGGTTACTGGGATTCCACCAAGGTCGAGTACTTTCTCACAAGCGAATTGTGCGACATTTCCACTCCCACTGATTGATACGGTCGCTCCTTCTAACGACTTGCCCTGTGTGGCTAACATCTCACGAGCGAAATATACCAAGCCGTAGCCTGTAGCTTCCGGTCGAATCAAAGAACCTCCGTATGCTAGACCCTTTCCAGTCAATACTCCAGTGAATTCATTTTGCAACTTTTTGTACATACCGAATAGGTAACCAATCTCACGGCCCCCGACTCCTATATCTCCGGCCGGCACGTCACAATCAGCACCGATATGCCGCCATAACTCAATCATGAAAGACTGGCAAAAGCGCATGACTTCTTGATCTGACTTGCCCTTTGGATCAAAGTCCGAACCGCCCTTTCCTCCACCCATGGGAAGTTGAGTAAGGCTGTTTTTGAACACCTGCTCAAAGGCTAGGAACTTGAGTATCGATTGGTTCACAGAAGGGTGGAACCTTAGGCCTCCTTTGTATGGACCAATTGCACTGTTCATCTGAATTCTGAATCCTCGATTTACCTGAAGTTCACCATTGTCATCGTACCATGGTACACGGAATTGAATAATTCTCTCCGCCTCTACCATCGACCTAACAACTGGAAGATATTCTGGATGTGCCTTAATTACGGGCCCTAGACTATCTAGAACTTCTTCAACAGCCTGATGGAACTCTGGCTGGTTTGGATCTCTTGCTATTACGCTATCATACACTTCTTTCATCGTCTTGTCCATTTGGTTCACCGACGTGTGGAACCGATTCTCTGTTCGAGCACCGGGCGCTTTTGCGAGCGGAAGCCTCCTTTTGAATGGTATGCCTACACATACTGAACAGAACATGCCCCGTAGGGGCTGTTCTGGTATTAACTGAATAGGTATCTCTCTGCTAATTTTGCAACTTTTTCCTGATGTCCTGAAAGAGTCATTACGTAAACTACGGCTTGGCTTACTTGTCGCTTTTTCAGTGCATCAGCTATTGGAGTGTGTTCACTCATCTTTCGTGTCCTTCCATCATCTCCGATAATTCGTATATCCACAGCATCCATTCGTGGTTCAGAAAGGAGTAGTTTCACGCTTGGCACATCGATAGCAACATATCCAGGTTCTAGACCTGCTCTGTGTGCCAACTCGTCCTCAATTTCTCTACGCTTTTTGGAACTATTTGCAATTCCTACCAGCCTGCTGATTTGTGATTCCGAAAGTTCCTCTTGTCTCCTACTTGTGGCAACCTTAAACATCTCACGATACTTCAGTCGTCGCATCATATCTCTAGAGTAATCTCCAGCTTCGTATAATGCCTGCCAAATTTCTGCATCTACACTTCTCTGCATATCCTTAGGATCTGGAAGTAAATCCTCAGAACGTTCCACCGCTCTACTAAGCATAACTTCGGTCACTCTGGTGACACGGTGGAAATATACCGCACTATACATCAAACCTCTAGCAAGTAACATTCCTTCCAGAGAGGCTAGACCTCCTTCCTCTACCGCAATATCTCCTCCGTGTCTTCGAAAGCAAGAAATCAATCGGTGATGATCTACAATCCCATGCTTAACTCCAGTAAAGTGGGAATCTCGTAATAGATAGTCAATTTGGTCGCAATCCACTGGCCCATGTACTAGATGGCCCAGTGTTTTATCCTCTGCAACCAAGTCCTCCTTGCCATCTGTCCAAGATAGTAAACTTCTCTCAGAACCTCTTGCATCCGGACCTCGAATCAAAGCAGCAACATCTTCTGGTTCGATATCGTAGGACTCTAGAATCTCTGGTATACTTTTTCGGTTAGCAAGGCTAGACTCTTCACCTTCACGTAAGACATCGTATTCACCCAGAATTATTCCTTCAGTAATCGACATGTGGTCAAGACCTCCTCTCTCATGTAAAATGTGTTCTAGGGTATGAGAATATGGCCCATGGCCAACATCGTGTAACATTCCAGCAACTTGCACCAAAGTCTTCTCAGATTCATCCAGGGACATAGCATCCGCCATCATCCCTCCAACGTGAGACACGCCTAGTGAATGTTCGAATCGGGTGTGGTGAGCTCCTGGGAAAACAAGGTGAGCAAGGCCTAATTGTTTGATGTGGCTTAGTTTGTTCATCTCCGGAGTTGAGAGTAAATCCGATCTAACTCCGTCAAGAGAAATCTGCCCATGTATCGTGTCGTTGATGACCTTCATGACTCACCCTGCGCGGTTCCGAGATATCCACCCCCCTTCAACTGAACTGCGCCGACTGGATGATGAATGAATGACGATTCGGCAAAATAAAGCATAAATTTCCACTTATTATGTATTTCATTTGCATTTCAATTGCAATACGCTTAATACCCCTAGGCCCTCTCGCAGACTTAGGAGGGAAGCAGAGTGGCAGGCCAAAGCCCGATGATTTCGCTAAGAATTCCAGAAGACTACTTGCTCGAACTTGAGCGCAGGGTTGGGTTCGATGGGATGAGAAACAAGTCTGATGTTATTCGAGAAGCCATCAGAAGATACCTGGCAACACCTGCTATTCCTTCCGGCACCCGCATCGAGGTAGAATTAGGTCCCGACCTGAGTGTTCGCTTGGACGACTTTTGTCGAATCCAAGGAGAACAACCAGATGTCGTCCTTAGATATGCAACGCGCGAACATATCGCGCGATCCTCTACTGACGATGCAACAGTCGATGCGGCGCTACGTAAGCGCCTGGATGAGCTTCGCGCTCGCTTCGATGAGTCGACTGAACAATGAGGTGAGAGACGTGGGTGAGAATGGGATGCACTCGAACTCCGCGGGGGGGCGGCAAAGTCGCCCCTCCGCACAAACCTCATCTCGGGCAGTACTTACTGTAGGATTCAATGGCCTACGCAGGAGAGCAAAACTATCCAATGCAGTAGGATATTCACCTTCAGAGGCCCCTCGACACAAGCGTCCAAACCTTTCAACACGCAGCAGACACCACGACCTAGAGAACCGTGAAAATTGAAACTCTACACACACCGTCCCGCCCAATTCGGGCGGGGCACACCCAATCTAATACAGATTCAACAGGCTGAACCTTGATGGAGGAGAGGCCTAATCAGCGTCTATGGCAGTAGACATCTCCGACCTCTCAAGATTTGAGAGACTGACACCATTTCGTGTCCGAGATGTGTTACTGGTAGCCAGTCCCTTCGAACACTATCTTCTCGAAGAGTCTGGTTATCTGGCTGAAATTATGCGTCAGGAATACTCGGATCTAAACCTGTCACAAGCACCTAGGATGATACACAGCCCTCAAGCTAATGATGCACTCGAACTTCTACGAACACGTAGTTTTGACCTTGTAATCACAATGGCCAGAGTCGGCGTCATGGATGCGTATGCGTTCGGTAGAGAGGCAAAACGGATCAACCCGGAATTACCAGTGGTTATGCTTAGTCACAATACAAGGGAATTGGCCACCCTTCACTCGGGTGATGGCGTAGACAGAATATTTGTTTGGACGGGGGATAGTCGCATTCTGCTATCGATTTGTAAATTGATTGAAGATGAAAGAAATGTAGAGAATGATGTAGAAAATGCCGATGTTCAAGTCATACTATTAGTCGAAGACAGTCGTCGATTTTACTCGGCGTATTTGCCGTTATTGTACACTCAATTAGTAAACCAAACTATGCGGTTGATGGGAGAGGGAGGTAACCTCCATGAAAGATTACTTCGATTACGAGCTAGGGCTAAGATTCTCCTAGCAAGTGATTATCCCACAGCACAGGATTTGGTGGATAAATACCACAGGAATATAATCGGGATTTTCACTGATGGAAAATTTCCGGATCCAATAGATGGGAGAGATACTGCTGGTCTAAAACTTGTAAAATATGTAAAGGAGAAAGACTCTAACCTGCCGATTTTATTCCAATCGAAAAATATTGAGTTAAAGGAGGATGCTGAATCTCTAGATGTCAGATTCCTACACAAAGAAGACCCGAAATTATACTCTGGAATTGCAGATTTCATGTTACAAGAAATGAGCTTTGGTGATTTCGTTTTCAAAAAGCCTGATGGTGAAGAAATCGCTCAAGCTTCAACCCTAAGGGAATTGACTGCTCGACTGAAAGATGTACCTGTCGAATCTGTTGAATTCCACGCCCATAGAAACCAATTCTCTCATTGGTTAAGAACTAGGACCGAGTTTACACTAGCCGCTAGGTTGCGGCCTCTAACCTTATCCGACTTTGAGACTACAGAGGAAATTCGTGAATTTATTCTAGGCACTATCGAATCCCACCTGTCACAAACTCGTAGTAGGACAATTAGAGATCACGATGCTGAAAGTATCGAAATCGGATTCCAAAGGATTGGAAGAGGGAGTCTGGGTGGAAAAGGGCGAGGCTTAGCATTCTTCTTCACCAGAATGCCAGACCTTGGATTGGAGGATAAATTTTCTGAGGTCGAATTCATCATTCCACGGTCTGTTGTCCTATCAACAAATGTCTTTGAAAAATTCATCGAGAATAACCAACTATCCCGATTTGCCCACGAAGAACATGATGACTCCGAAGTGGATGCTGCATTTCTAATGGGAGATCTCTCTGAGGAAGTACGGGGTGAATTGCTGGCTATTGTTTCTAGGTTGACAAGGCCATTGGCAATTCGGTCTTCTAGTTTACTTGAAGACGCTAGTCACCAGCCTTTCGCTGGCGTATATTCCACTCATATGCTAGCAAATGACCATCAAGACTTCAACGTTCGATTAGAGAGATTAGAGGAAGCAATCAAACTGGTCTATGCTTCAACCTACCATAAGAGTGCAAAGGCATACGTTTCTGCTACACCATCAAATATCGAAGATGAACGAATGGCAGTTGTAATTCAGGAATTAGTAGGTAGGGAAGTAAATGGGAGATTCTACCCTCATATTTCTGGCGCTGCACGTTCCCGCAATCATTACCCCATCGACCCCCTAAAGGCAGAAGACGGAATTGCTGCTGTTTGTATAGGGCTTGGTAGGCAGGTTGCCTCTGGTGAAAAATGCCTAAGATTCAGCCCTGGTCAGCCAAAGAGAATACACCAATTTCATAGTACAGATTCGATACTAAACACCTCACAGATGAGTTTCTGGGCGATACCTATGGGTAAGTCAGAAAACCCAGTATCGTCCGATGAGGCTGGAAATCTCGTGAATCTAGATTTGAATGAGGCTGAATACGATGGTAGGCTTGGCCTAGTTGGTTCAACCTACATCACTTCCGACGACAGAATAGTTGACTCATTGCGGGCTGGTGGAGGCCCTAGGGTAGTTACTTTTGCCCCGATTCTGAAGTACAATAGAGTTCCTTTGGCCGGTATTCTTCACCACGTTCTGACCAGATGTGAGAGTTATCTCAATTCTCCGGTTGAAATTGAATTCGCGTTCATAATCGACGAGGATACCGAACAACAAATCTTCGCTCTATTACAAGTTCGTCCTATGTTGGAAGAATCTGTGGATATCGACATTGACATGAGTGAAGTAGACAGGAGTCGCGCAATCTGTATGTCCACTCGCTCTCTAGGGAATGGTGTAATCGATGACATCAGCGATGTTGTCTATATCCATCCTGATAGATTAGACCGAATGAAGACCAGCGATCTAACTGACCACATCGAGGAAATAGATGCTAAACTGAGAAAAAAAGGGAGACCATATCTTCTCATTGGACCGGGAAGATGGGGTTCTTCTGATCCATCTCTAGGGATTCCAGTTTCTTGGGATCAAATTAGAGGGGCGAAGGCAATTGTTGAAGTGCCAATGTCAGATATTCATGTAGAGCCCAGTCAGGGGTCTCATTTTTTCCAGAATATTGTCACATTTCACATAGGTTACCTTACGATTACCGACGAAGACTTGCTAGACTTTGACTGGTTAGATCAAGTCGGAAGTGAGGCAGAGATTGGTTCGCTTCGGCATATATCCTTGAATAAACCACTCAAAGTAGTTCTAGACAGTAGAGACTCTGAAGCGATTATTCTCAGATGATTTGCTTGGACTTCTTTGCAGCAAATTAAGTTAGAATTTCATCATTGATAGAGCCAATCTTCTTGGGCGGCCTATCGGCAGGTCCGACTCCATGACAGCGAAAGCAGGCGATTCCTCGGTGAGATACTTCGCTCATTCCGAAGTTCGAGAATCTCAGTCAGATATGATTGAGGATGGAATCGAGTCTTTGTTATCAGAGGGGGCGTTGATGGCCTCGGCTCCCACTGGAATAGGGAAAACCGCCGCTGCATTAGCCAGTGCAATTAGTGTACAGAGATCTTCCTCAGTCACTCTGTAGATATTATTCCTAACAGGTCGGCAATCACAGGATAGGATAGTTGTCGACACGGTTCAGAAAATTAACCAGAAACTTGGAAAAACTGAACCTTCCATAAGATTGGTCGATTTAATTGGCCGTGAAGGGATGTGCCGCAATGTCGACCGAATGAGTGGACAATGCGATTGCGAAGATGAGTTAGAAGCTTCAATGAGAGACGAGCTGAGAGCCGATGTGCAGTCGAGTATTTTTCGAAAACCTACCCATGTGGATGACTTGATTCAGACCAGTAGACGAATCAATCTCTGTCCGTGGGCAACGGCTAGAGAGGCAGTGAAGAATTGCAACATATTGGTTTGCGATTACAATCACGTATTCATCGATAGCGTTAGGGAGGCATCATTGCCATCTATGGGAGTAGAGATTGAAAATACCATCCTCATCGTAGACGAAGCACACAATTTGCCTGATAGAGTCCGGAATGGTATGGAACGTCGAATAATCTCGAATACCTTTCGAGATGCAAGATTTGAGGTTCAAGAACACTTAGAAACAGCAATTGAATCGGCCACATCTCGAGGGGAAGAAATTGATTTGAGTGAAATGGAGTGGGCGGAAAGATCTCTGAAACGTCTTCAGTCTCAGATGCCCACATGGTTCTCTGCAAGAGAAAAGGAATTATCTCGCTTAGATGAGGAAGATATGCAAATCGAGACTAGAAACCTACTAGAAGAAATGGAAGCTATCCTCAATGAAACACTTGAGGGAATTCCATCGGGTAGATTCTCTAGCCTTCACCGACTGGTTTCACAACTATACTCGGTTCGTGTAGATTTAGAAAATGAGGAAGATGAAGAAAGAGAAACCAGTAGCGATAGATTGGCCTCTTTCATCACTACCTGTGGACAATACGAAGACTCGGCTGCTCTTGTCTTGGTTTTCGACAAATTACTAGACGAGCCTAGAGTGAGGTCTTTCCTACTAGATCCTGGTGTGGTCTCAGGTCCTCTTTTCACGGCCTGTAGAGGGTCTATACTCATGTCAGGAACATTATTTCCTGCTGAGATGTATCGTGACCTATTGCGACTACCGAATAATGCAGATAGAAAATTGATGGCCAAGGATTATGATTCACCTTTCTTATCCGAAAGAAGGCCTGTTTTAGTCGCTCAAAATACCACTTCGAGATACACAGAACGCGGGGAAAGCAATACCAACAATATCCGTGACCACATTATCGAAGTCTTACGTAATACGCCCGGCCACGTTGCTTTGTTTGCGCAGAGCTATGCAATGCTGGATATGGTATTGGACGATTACCGTTGGATTCCATGGGGTGTCCAAATAGAGAAAGAAACCTCTCGGATGAGTAAACGGAAAGTTGGAGAAATGGTTGAAAATCTATATCGAAAACGCAGAACAAATGACAAGGTCATGCTTTGTGGTGTCCTTTCAGGCAAATTGGCAGAAGGTGTTGATTATCCAGAAAACATTCTAGATGCAGTGATTTGTATCGGGCTTCCAGTCCCTCCTCCTAGTGCACGCCAAAAAGCACTGACTGAATACTGTCAGGACAAATTTGGAGCCAATACCGCTAGGAGATACTCTAGCCATCAACCAGCGGTAAACAGTGTGCTACAAGCAATTGGTCGACCGATAAGAAAGGCAGAGGATAGGGCACTTGTAGTAATCCTAGAAAAACGAATTCGAGAGAGGCCATACCGTTTCTGTATTCCCACAAACCTACAGGTGATGAGAAGTCAAGACGCTGGGAGAACTGGACGTCTAGCAAAGAGATTCTTCGAACGCTTTCCAGATCCTGCTATAGAGTAAGCTTCAGTCAATGGATTCATGAAAGTCGGATTCTTCGCGATGTTGAAGGACATGTGGCGGGAGGTCGATGTTGTGGGTTCCGATGGCCTAGGGGAAGTACTTGAGGAACATCTGGATAGAGGACTCGATATCGACGCTGAGACTATGCATCAGCGTTTTTTAGCAGACCTTCCACACCTTGAATCTGCAAAAAGTAATCACAACGATATTTTGAAACATATTTCTGGTCGAATAGATGAATCAAAAACACACTCTAGATCATTTGAATCGCCGGGTGTTGCCTTCGATGAGTTGGACAAAGAGTCGGCGCAAGCAGGTTTCGACATCAATTTAGATATCGAATCTTTGACCGGCCTTTCGGTTACAACTTTGATTGATGAGGAAAGAAGGCTGGTTAGAGTGATTGCTCCCGAACGATTCGGGGGTATGGTCCGTACTCTTTCTGTACCCGCTACTATGGATGTCGAGTCCGCGATACTTTCAGATGGAGTTCTTCATTTGAGTTTTGACTAATCAAGCGACTGCTTCGCTTAGGTCAAATGAATCTCTCTCGGGAACCTCTTGCAACTCATCGATTTCTTGCAATACCATGGATAGGGCATGTTGCGCGTTTTGTCGGTGACCATCGCCCAACTTGTGAGATGAATATCTAGCCTCCTCAAAAATCCGATCTAAGGCAACAAGGGCTTCCTCACTAATTGGTAGGGCCTTTCTTATCGCCATTTCAAATTCTCTTACGGTTTCAAAGTCGCGACGTAGGAATCCATTACGCATTAGGATGTTGCAAAGACTCTCATAACAATTGAAGATGGCTTCTCGAATCTCATCGCCAGCGGCTAGTAACTCCGCAGTGTAGCTGAATATGCCAGCCATCTCATCTAGGGCTGCTAACCTGCGTCTCCTTAGAGAGAGACCAAGTCCAATGAGAGTTCCTAGAATCAGTACTATTCCTACTATAGCAATAATTTGCCAGAAGGTAAAGAGCGGTGCAGGATCCTCGTAAGTCATCTCGATACCCGAATAATCGTTGTTTAACCATAAACGGTCATTTGGACTGATTAATTGAGAATCTGTTTGGAAGATTAAAGATAATTTACCCCATTTATTTTGGTCATAAAATGCTGGTTGGTCTTGGATTGTGAAGTCATAATCCATTATGCCATTTGTATCAGTAAGTTTGACATTTTGGAAATGGATCACTGATTGGTTGACTAGACGTGCGACAATCGAAATGCCCTCTAGAGGAAGGCCCGTGTCGTTTGCAGTAACCGTCACGGTTCCATTTATTCGCCTCTGGTTTTCTTTGATGTGATGACTATCTGGAGAGAATGAGAAGGTTACTGGAACACGGATGTTGACTATGTGTTCAATCTCCACGCCGTTGAGGAATCTGTCTGCATCGGCAAGTGCGTATATTGTAAGTGATAATTCACCAGGAGGCATTGTCGAGCGTGCAGGTGAACGTAAATCGAAGTGACCCGTGGATTCGTCCCATACTAAAACTGAAGGCTCTGCTAAACCGTTCCAAAGCAAGACTACTTCCATACCCTCAATGACATTGCTTTCGCCACCAACTTCGACAATTCTTCCTACAAGTTTGATTTCCTTAGACTCATCTGACCGAATAATCAAGTCAGTCTCCCAAAGCACCTCAATCTGAATATCTGCCTTCGCATAAACTGTCATGTTGTATTCTACAGGCAGGTAGAATGTTTGACCTTCAAAGATGAATCTAATATCGTGTCCACCTCTTGCAATCAGGTAACCAATCGAATAGTCGAATTCGAAATTACCATCTTCACCAGTGATTATGCGATTGATTTCTACTCCATCAAGTGTAACAATTATCTCTCTGCCTGAAAGACCGGGAGCTCCTGCTGAATCCGAGTCAAATAGCCTACCAGTAAAGTTCCATTGTTCACCTCTGGTAACCGATACATCATCCACCTGCAGGTTAATTGCAGTGTGATACGCTATTGTTAGATTAGCGTCCACACTTCCTGGCCTGTAGTACCCCTGTGCGGGTGCGGTTATGGTTATGGTGTGGAATCCAATGTCCAAGAAGTCTGAAACGACCCAATTGAAGGACCAATCACCACTTTCACGACTTGTGGTAATTCCAACTAGAGTGCCATCAATGAAAATCTCAAGTGAATGGTTAGCCAAGCCGCCATCTGGGAGATTGTCTCTAACTGTTCCAGTAAGTCTCATTTCATCCCCTACAGCGTAAGCACTTGGAGGATCAATAGAAATGATAGCAGGGGCATAAACTGTGAATACTGTAGTTGAATTAGAAGGAAGTATGAACTCCTCGCCTTGGAAAATAATCTTCACTAAGCGAGGTCCTAGAGGCATATCTGGTGGAATCGGTAAATATACGCTGAATGTGCCGTTTTCTTCAACCTGAAGGCCAGTTAGGAACTGATCATTCATGGTGACTTCTAGATATCTATCTCCTAGAGTACGACCCGCTCCATCTGTAAGCATTCCCTCAATTAGGAGCAACTGGTTTCTATCGACCTCTCCTGGTGGAGTTGTAAGAACAACTTGAGAGGTTTGGGTTACATTGAATTCTACGGTCGTTGCCGCAGGCAGATAATATTCAGGGTTCAGTGAATCTCCTTGACCCATTGGATCTACCCAAGTAAACCCTCCAAGGAACCTTGCTGTAACCGTATGAGCTCCGTAGTCCATATCTAATGGTAAATCATAGGTCACTCGCCATTGCCCTGTAGATGCGTTTGACACAGTTGTGTAAATTGAACCGACATCAATGCCATCAATCCAGATATGGATTACTCCCCCTGAAATTAAACCATTATCAGTTAATAATTGACCGTGTTCATCTAGAAGTGTACCTGTGAAAGTAATATTTTCTCCTGCAATCATAGAACCAGATAATTCTGTAAATTCAATGACCGTTGGGGCGAGTACGATTACTCTAGACCAAGTAGAATCTCCGATCAAACCAGTCGAGCCATTTGACCCTAGGAATTCTGCGGAAATGAGCATTGGCCCTTGTGTTCTTTGAGAATCAACAGGAATGATCAAGGTTGCACGGCCAGACGCATCTGTAATCACAGATTGAATGTATGAACCATCAACCAGAATATCTATTGCGGCATTGTCGACCAATTGGCCAGCGTTGTCGATTAGTGATAGGTTAACACTGACATCGTTGCCTCTAACGATTCTTCTATCCGGATCTAGATCCGCTGGGTCTAATATTGAAATTAGGGAATACCCTCTACTGTCGAAGGCACCAGTATCACTGCTTGACCCATAGTAATTTACAGTTGGAGTGAAAGTCGCAGTGATGTTGTGACTACCTCGAGGGAAAGATAGACCGAGAGTAATTACTGCGTTCCAAGTACCATTCGGATTTACCACACCTCCGTTGGCTTGGAATCCAGAATCGGTTCCGTCTATTGAGAATGTAAGGAATGAAGGCAAAGACGCTCCAGTTCTGTCCATTATCCCTGTGCCATTGCTAGAAAGCAAAGTTCCACTGACATTGAAGGATTCACCTGCAACTGGGTTATCTGTTACAGGTGAAATTGTCAAATTGGTAGGCGACCGGACGAAAATTTGGTTCAAAACGGTAGTTGTTGAATGTAGTGTAGATGAACCGTTGAAATACAGAGTGATTCCAATTTGACCAAGTGGGTGTGAATGTGGAACATCGAAGGTGAAATTGACCAAACCTTGACCGTTTGTTACTCCTTCAGTCAACCATGTGTCGTGGAATTTAGCTGCAACTTCCATGCCTCCAACTGGAAGGTCGTTATCTGAAAATTCGGTTAATCGAGCTCCAAATGTAATTGAGGTTCCCCTATCAACAACGGTCTGAATTATTGGAGTTCTATCGGTGAATCTAGTTACTCCCCTCACTAAGATAGACGCGTTACCAGTTCCTGTTAGGTAGAATGGGGAACTACCCTCAATCACGCTAACGACTACTGTTTTCGTGCCGCTTGAAACTCCGTCGCCAAATGGATCGGTCGGAACTGAAATCGAGAATGTGCCATTGTTTGTTGTTGTGTGACTGGATACCAAAGTTTCACTTGAGTCGTTAAGGAAGAAGACCTCGACTGCCATTGGTCCACTAACACTGCGATTACCATCGAATCCATCTAAAACCCTACCCGTAAGAGTGAACGACTGACCAGCAGTGACCTCTTGAGGTATGGAATTGATAGAAACTTGGCTATCCACCTGTACTGTTAGATTCGCAAAGGTATCATTGCCTGTCCAACGTCCTGCATCAACATCTGTTAGATTATCCGTTAAGTCATCAGTAGCATGTACACGAATGTCGTAGAATCCTGGAGTGGTGTCTTCTAGTATAGTCGGGTTGAATCTGGCAACACCATCTACATCTGTTGTCGCAGAATCGATAATTATCTGATTCGGTCCGCCCCAATCAAAGTAGAGGTCGACATCGGCATCAGGTACCACCGAACCATCCGCAATGTCGGTTATTGTTGCATTGAGAATTAACGTCGTACCGGCAACTACTATGATAGATTCAGGTTCTGCTCCAACCACGAATTCACTCTGAATTCCTGTCAAAAACCTTGTTTGAACTAGAGTGGTGTAGAACGGGCCAAGTATCTCAGCGTTTGTTGAAAAGTCTAGAACGAAGCGTAGGAAGTATGCGCTAGAACGGACATCACTTGGCATTGTGAATGAATAGTTATAGGCACCAGTCGTCTCATTTATCCAGCCACTCACTAAAGTTCGTATAACCGGAGGAGCAGGACTTCCA
The DNA here is from genome assembly GCA_964556195.1 of uncultured Candidatus Poseidoniales archaeon. Lineage (GTDB taxonomy): Archaea > Thermoplasmatota > Poseidoniia > Poseidoniales > Thalassarchaeaceae > MGIIb-O1. The sequence goes on along the minus strand of CAZKVK010000009.1, from coordinate 7,750 downwards.
TCAGGGCTAGGTGGTAAATCCGAAGGAATCTCCAGTTGTACCACAATTGAAGAGTTATTTCCAGTAATTGGAGTTAGGTGGAATATATCCTGAGCCACCCCAGACACCCAGGTGACAGTTCCTCTTTCAGTCCACTCCGAACCCAAAGTAACTGTTACGTTGGCCCTTCCTTGTATCCTAATTTGATCAGACACTGACCCTGGTCTCAGCCAGGTTGAGCCCGTGTAGTTCAGCTGCCAAGAATAATCTCCAGCAATTGTGTCTGATCTTGGAACCCAAACTACATTGAAACTGCCAGATTCGGGATCGGTGATATTGAAGACTTCAGTGCCATTGAAGTCAGCACTGTATAGTCCGGGGAAATCAGCAATCGAAGTTCCGGTGTGGTCTGATAATTGTACGGCAACTAAGGCTTCATTTCCCCTAACTGTCGGATTCAATAAGTAATCGAAGTCGACATATGACCTGATACCATATGTAGACAGGAAAGATTCCTCATCGGTCGCAAATAACTCATCGGCAGAATAGAGGAATTTCACTTCGACAAGACCTGCAGGGATTGCAACCGATGACTCATCGAAGTCCCATTGGAGAGCGAATTGGCCAGGGGTTGTTGTCCAGTTGCTAGAATTAAGTTGCCATGTTGTAAGATCTGTGTAGGGGCCATTTGTTCCTGCTCTTCGCATTTGGAAAGTAAGGGTACCATTCAACGGCTCTGGAGAAGGGCCTCTACTAACTGCAGTACCATTGATGAAGACTAATTCATTGATATCTAGAATACTGTTGTTTGCGTCAATTCCCTCTAGGGAAATTGTCAGGTTGGGTGAAGGTGTAATATTGAAATTAAAATCAATAGTACTCGGCCTAAGATGATACTTTGCATCGCTAGCATTGTTCAAATCGGTTTGATGCCAACCAAGGAATGCCAGGCTAGCATTGACCAGACCAAGGGGTTCATTTTCGGAGATTGGAACATTGAATTCGAAATACCCCCCTGAACCAACATCAGCAATTAGGTTAACATCTCCATCTTCTGTAGTTGTGTAATTGAGGAGGACCTGTAGGGTATCTAACATGGCTGGATCTGTTTGTGGAATATTCGACCAGGCCATGTTTCCAGTCACCGTTGAATTCACACCTACACCTAACATTGGTTGTTCCGCTGGAGCAGGGCTACTTATTGACAAATTGACATCGTCTGTGATGTTTATTGTCCATGGGAAAGATATCCCCTGTACTCCCACATAGCCTTGCTTTTGAGTTAAGACAACCAAGGATCCAAAACCGGGTTTTATCATCTCCGAAGGTGATCCATTGAAAGAAAAGAATCCTTCTGAATCAGTTGTTGTAGTGCCAATCAGTCTATCCGCCAATGCTGCACTACCAGGGACATTTACAGTCTCATTATCTGGAACCAAGTACAGTTCTAGCGCAATTCCTTCTATGCTAGAGGAATTACTAGCAAATTGTAGAGTGCCATTAAGAGAAATATTTCCAGAGGAGTAATCTCTCTCTAATGAACCAGGCGACCATATTTCGTCTACTACCTCAACTACCGACACTTCTGGACAGGCTTGGAATGGAATCCAGCCAAGATCCAATTCACCTTGATTGGCATTTGTTTGGAGATGAACCTCTACCCACCAAGTGAAATCGTTGCCGTACACTTCGAATCCATTGTCGACCCAAGTTCCTCCAGAGAAACCAGTGACTTTTCGTGTTGGCAATCCAATACTCCTTAACATAGCAGCGAATACTGTTGCAAACTCATCACAGTCGCCCTCATGGGCTTCCTCAAGAATCCAAACTGAAGTGTCATCAAATGAGGTAACGATTCCGGAGTCGCTTCGGTTCACATTTGAACCCGCGTGATTTCTCAGGAAAGTGGTGGTATTATTTCCATTAATAAGGAACTGTTGAATGGCCTCAATTTGATCCCAAGCTGATGTCCAGCCACTTTGATTTAACACATCCTGAGTGATTGTAGTGACATTAGTGAAGCCTCTATAATCGGTAGCATAAGTGCTATTTTGGAATGCAGTTGTGTTGTCTCTGATTGCATCGGTGAAGATGATTTGAGGGGTTGTGACGTATAGTTGGTCTACGATAGAAGAATCAATCAATACATCTCGGGTATAATTTGAGAAATTTAAGCCGGCGGCTACATCGCTCCAACCGGTATAATTCACCGCATTATATGGTGCGATCAACTCTTCTCCTGGACTTAATATTCCGCTGTTTCTGAAAGAAATTTCCCATGAATGCAGGGCGGAATTATCCCAGAAGTCTTGGTGGGCAACACCCTGGGTGGTCGACCAAGTTGGGAACATTGGTGAGTACCCTACTAGACTGGTATTAACGCCCCAAGAGGCACCCGTGTAGGAGTCGTAAGTGTGCCATCGCCAGTAATGTGTAATGTTGTAATCAATTCCAGTGGTTGTATTCTCAGCAAAGAAGTATAGCATATTTGTCGAAATATCGTCCGTGGGGTTCCAAGGATCGAACAACGAATCGGCACAACCATCATCCCAATATTCAGGTAGACATTCATCACCATCTGGAATGCCGCCACCATCTGTATCTGGATCTAACCAATCCGTGCCGATTTCTTGTTCGATAGTGTCTGGAATTCCGTCTCCATCTGTATCTAACGGGTTCAAGTCATCATCGGGATTATTCTGAGGATTTGTTCCGTCCAGATATTCTTGGTAATCGATTACGCCGCCATTGTCGGTATCGGAATTATTCCACAATGTTGTGTAATTATCTAAGGTCAGATTACCACCTTCGATACCAAAAATCAAAGCACAACCAGTTGTATTTTCAAAGTAATTATTCAGGCCATCTCCGTCGAAGTCTGCAAGATTACTACAAGGCTCTAATGGATCTGTTCCGTTAATTACCTCATCAAGGTCGTTGACTCCATCACCGTCAGAATCAGTTAGTGTAGGCACTGACTCAAAGCCCCAAGAGCCCAGCGATTCTTCCCAATCTGCTAAGCCATCGCCATCAGTGTCAAGATAATCGTCATCACAATGTTGTTCATTGGCCGCACCGAGGGAAACATCCCAACACCATGAGCCATTTAGGACCACTACGTACAATGCATCGGAAGGCATGGTAATAGAAACAGAGCGTAGAATGTTACCATCAATTGAAGAGTACTGGAATGGAGTTCTATTTCCAGATCCCGATTCAAAATATGCCATAGGAGCTCCGTTTTGTCGCCAGTCTTGGGGTGTTGGATCTAATTTACTGGTATTGTTTATGGTTAAAGAAAAGTCTACAGGAACCCACGCCACGATGTCGAGATACAATTCGTAAGTTGAAGTGCATGGATCTGTAGCATGGGCCGGATTTAGTTCAGTACCATCATCGATACCCCCACCATCCGTATCTGCGACATCCCATAGTGTGCAGGTGGCATTTTCCTCCCAATTCTGTATTCCATCGCCATCAAAATCACCAGAGTCTTCTATCCTCGTAGGATCTGTTTCGTTAGCGTCAACGACTCCATTGAAATTCGTATCCTCTTCACCATCATCGAATTGATCTCCGTCCGTATTGTTGTTGCGTGGGTCAGAGGCTTGAGGCGGGTTTCCATATGAGCCATTAACCTCCACTCCATCTGAAATTCCATCGCCATCGGTATCTACATGTGTGGGATCTGTCAACAGGATTAATGCCTCATATGAATCATTCAATCCATCTCCATCAGTGTCATTATTGTTGGGATCAGTGTAGGTAATACCGTCAACTTCGGCTGTAAATAAAGCGCATGGGGGAGACCCTGGACCAAGAGCTAACACAGGGTTGCAGGGAGATTCGGTATTTGTCCGATTGTCAGGGCCAGGCCTCCAATATTGAGTCGCAGGATTTGTAGTTCCATTCCTCGTATCCCATGCCGGATTGACATATTCATAGAGATTGATTAAGCCATCACCATCGGGATCTCCAGCAGTACCATCGTCTCCAGAATTTGAAGTTGGGTCGAGATTATTTGCGACCTCCCAACCATCGGGCATACCATCGCCATCAGTATCCCAGCCGTCTGGATCTTCATCTGTTGAATTGTCTCCGTCATCGTCGTTGCTAGAACAATCGGCGTCGCCATCATTGTCACCATCCCAACTGTCAACCATTCCATCATGGTCGTCATCAAATGTGTTGAAACAGATATTCCCCATGGGGTCCTCATCGGCTCCGTCGGAGTTTAATCCTTGAATCAACTGCATAGCACTCTCTTCGTCCCAATTACTAACTGGAACAGTCCCATTCCACCAAACTCCATTATCGAGCTTATTTGGTGTGGTTGCGGAATCCCAATTGGAGGGTATTCCATATTGGTATTCGTTTAGATTAGACAGGGAGTCTCCATCAGGATCTCCCGTGGAGCCATTGATTCCTGAGGCAGAAAGTGGATCAAGGCCATACTGCCACTCCCAGCCGTCTGGCAGTCCATCACCGTCTGAATCCCAATCTTGAGGTTGGGTATTGATGTAGTATTCCAAACCATAAGGAAGGCCATCTCCGTCCGCGTCTGTTGAACCCATAGCCTCCCATGAGGCGAATTCGATTGCTGAGTAAGACGTTAGCAACATCAGGAGGCTGAAAAGAACTGCAGAGCGCTCCTTTCTTCGGGCGATTCCAAGATTATTCGGACGCGAGCTGTCGAACATCATGTACACCCTCTACCGCCTACGGCGGTTCATACGGGTCTTAAGCAGAATGGAGCGTCGTTCGGACGATGATCTTAGGTTCATTCAAACGAGTTCTATATCGTCATCGTCGTAAACCATCTCATCGGGTTCTTCTTCCTCGACTATTGGGGTCTCGGATTCCTCTTCAGAATCCGTATCTTCTTCATCACCATCTGCCTCATTCATGGCCTCGAGTAACGCCAAATGAGCGGCCCATTTCCTACGATTCATCCTGCTTTGGATTCCTGCAAACATAAGCAGAATGGCCACAACCATAACAATTAATGTAGAGGCTCGTGGATTAGTTACTTCGTTTATCAAACGGTCAAAAATTCCATCAATTCCAACCACCATGTTCAGATTCTTCTCGGCTGTGAATTCATCGGGCCAACTCTGTTCTGTATCATGTGGTTCCGCGGTAATTGTGATCTTTGCCGTATCACCGTTATTTGCTGAAGCTGGAACTTCCACTTCTAGAATAAAAGTCACCTCTTCAAAGGCATCTAATTCAATCAATCTTGAACCGGTGGGGCCTCCGATGTCAACATTCCATCCATTGCCTCCAGCGACCTCGGCATCAAGGAGAACTATCAGGGGGCTGTTCCCTTTGTTTCGAACTTCAAATTGGAAGTCATAGAGCCCACCTGGCGCTAGTTTTCTGTTTGAGGTTACTTGTACAATTGTCAAGTCGGGTTGATCAGCATCGACTTCGAAAACCATTGGCAAATCGAAGTATCTGGGATTAGAATCAGAAGTATCTTCTTTTATCCGCAGGTAAACCGTGTGATTGCCAACAACTACCTGATCGGTGAGGGTGACTACTACGAATACCTCCGTAAAGTCACCCGGCCCAAGTGATACCTGAGGTACAGCTGAACCATTTTGGTCTAATATACGGTATTCCCATTGGCCATACGCTGCTAATCTGTCAGTATTCTCAGGGAGGCTTGCTGGATTGATAATCTGCCATTGAGTTGCCGACTCTCCGCTGGTCATACTATTTGTTATGCGCGCACGGAGATTGACTTCTGGGTCATTGAGTGTTGAACAAAGTGATACTTGGATGTGACCGAGTGGAGTCCCATCACAATCTTGTGATACTTCAGCCCTAATTCCAAAGGTCCTCTGTATTGTAAATTCCACAGTGGTCCGGAGGGATGCATTTCCACTGCTTACTACCTCAACCTCAATCATCCCTATATCTGGATCTTCTCTATCTGTTGAAGGTTTAACATTGAGCCTGAGAATCTGAGTAGAATGTCTTTCCAGTGGCGGTATGTGGAAGGTACCATCGCCATCGTCTTCAAGAATCCTCTCTCCAGTGTCGTTGTCGTAGATTTGGATTATGGATTTTGAGCGTTTCAGTATGTCGACTCTGAAATTATCTGTATCAAATCCGGTGTTGAATATCTCAAGTAAGAAAGTAGTGAATTGGTTGTCCTCTACATATCTTGGTATGGTGGAGTCGATATCATCAGGACGGCTGGAGTTAGCGATTGGTATATCGTGATCTTCATTCCAAATTGATACATCAGGTGGCTGATAGACTTCTAACTTCTCTAAATCCAAAGTTAGGAGATCTTGGTGAACCACTGTTTGAACTCCTTCGATTGTAGCCTCAGCAACCGCCCTAATTTCGATTTTGTCTGGTGTACCTGTCAAATCATCTGGAGCAGTGATAGTAAGGATTGGATTCAGAATGTCTCCGCCTGAATTCAGAGTGTACCCCCCTGGTGAGTCGAATTCGACGAGCCAAGAACTACCTAAGTTGGTGAGTAATTCTAGTTCTACAAACATCGACTTGGTCGAGTCACCTCGGTGAACTAATTGTAGTGGAACAGGAGTGGTTTCCCCTGGTGCGATGTATTCCACTGATCTATCTTCACGGTGATTGATCGCTACACCCCATTGTTCCATTTCAACGGGTTCGTGCTCAACGAGAAACGCGTTACCTTGTACATCGGTAATTTCCAATTCAACAGTATATTCTCCCGATGGAAGACCACTAGGATAAGTCCAGGTATAGGTTCCAAAAATGCCCTGACTGGTATCTCTGATTCCATCGTCATCAGATGAAACCTCGTGATCTATACGATAGTTTCCATTAGGATCTCGCATTAGCAGTTTAACAGAGTCCATATCTTCTCGTCCGAAGGCGCTCTTAACATCAAAAGAGAACTGCATGGTTCGATCCGCTAATACGTCATTGGGATACCATTCCAATTCGACTCCATCTGCCAACTCCGCTCCATCTCTTTGGAGTAGAACTTCACTGTCTGCAATTGCGTTTGTCTCAACTTCCATCTGAGAGTATCGATTGCTTTCGCCATCTATTTCATTCCAAGCAACTTCTGCTTCACAACTACTACCAAATGGACCACCTGAACTTTCACAGCCTGACATTTCAGCCGAAATCTCAATGGTTAATTCATTTCCATCTTCGATAACAAAAACATCATCGCCGTCCAAAATGACTTCGAAAAGTTCGTGATCAAAGTTACAAGAATTAGTTATTCCAGGATTACATGCATCCGCTTCCCAAGACTCAGAGCCAACTGTATTGCCATTTGCTCTAATCACAATATCCCAAGTGACCTGTGAACCACTAGGGCCCTGAGCCCTTAGGAAAAATTGCACCGGGATGTAAAATTGGCCACTAGAAGAACCGTGTTTTGGTCTGCCGGTAATTGCTAGAGAACTCAACAAATCCCCTGTGGTAAATTCAATTGTCGAATCTAGAGCACTAGAAGTAGATTGACCACCCGATTCAGGAACCATCGTTGTAATGTACCCATCCCCGCCAGAAGAGGAGTTGGCCTCTGCAAAATAAAGGGTGTAGAGTTTAGATTCAATTTCATCGGAAACCTCAGCCCGAGAGTCTGCAATGAGTCTAGAAGGTTCGGTCACTAAAGTGGCCATTTGAGGAGTAATCATCAGAATCGCTAGGAAAAACGCAAGTTGGGTAAACTTGCCATCGCGAAACGGCGTACTGCTCGCACTCATCGCCTATCGGCACTCGGAGGGGTGTTAAAGCGTTCGTGAGGTCCGAG
>CAZKVK010000008.1:23060-48365 GCA_964556195.1 uncultured Candidatus Poseidoniales archaeon | reverse complement strand
TTCGTTTTCCAACAGTTCAACCTCTTCCCTCACCTGACCATAATGGAGAACATCACGCTCGCCCCAATGAAGGTCAAAGGCATGACAAAGCGAGCGGCTGAAGACAAGGCTATGGAACTTCTAGAAAGAGTTGGAATTCCAGAGCAGGCCTACAAGTACCCTAGTGGCCTATCTGGTGGCCAGCAACAGCGTGTGGCAATTGCTAGAGCTTTAGCAATGGACCCGAAAATCATGCTGTTTGATGAGCCAACAAGTGCGCTTGACCCTGAGATGATTAAGGAAGTTCTCGATGTGATGAAGGATCTTGCTAGAAGAGATATTACTATGATTGTGGTTACTCACGAGATGGGATTCGCGAAGGAGGTAGCAGACCGGTGTATCCTATTCGACGAAGGTCATCTTATCGAGGAGAATAATCCTCACGATTTCTTCGATAACCCTAAGCATGATAGAACCAAGTTATTCCTTAAACAGATTCTCTGATTTCGATGCTTGGGAAATCCAAATAACCTATTGTCCTCAAGGGTAAATATGCTTGAGGCCGTTACCGAGTACCTTGACCTCATCGAGGATGCTGGAACCTTTGCACAACTTGGATTTGGACTATTTGTCAGTATCATTGCAACCTTCATCTTCCGCGCGATAATCAACGGCCCCATTCTTCGCAGGATTGAGATGAGCGAGAATCTCTATGACGACCGCGTCTTCGTTCTTGCTACACCACTGTTGAACATTGGTGTATTGCTTACTGGAATCTGGATGACATTCCAATGGACTTACGACGAGGACTCATTCTACCGGTCAGCCTTTGCTGGCGGTTCGATAGCCGTACTCCTAGTCATGCTTGCCCAATTCATGACCTCTCTCGTCGATGAATTCATCCCTCCGATTTTCCAAGAGGTCGACGACAGAACTCATCTCGACTTATCGACGATGCAAACAATTTCAGTCAGCGCCGCTAAGGTCATCGCGTGGCTCGCAGCAATCCTGCTTGCGCTCGACCAGATGAACATTGACATCACACCGATTCTTGCCTCGGCTACTATCTTGACCCTCGTCGTTGGCCTTGCCTTACAGGAGACCGCAGGCAATCTAGTATCAGGGATGTTGATGCTAATCGATAAGCCATTCGCGAAGGGTGACAAGGTAATTGTCAAGGGAGTCAAGGGCAAAGTTGTCGACGTAGGAATCATGACCACCAAGATTCGCACTGGAAATGAGCGAATGGTGATAATTCCCAATACTTCACTATCTGGTCAACTCGTTGAAAATTATGCTCAAGGTAGCTCGTTAGAAAATCCAGACTCGATGAACTTGAGATTCAGAATGAACACAACCCTAGATCAGGACCCCGAGTTGGTAAAGAAAATCATGAAGAAGGCAATCGACGATTGTGAATATACAGTAGAATACCACAAAACCAAAGTTCTGCTCTACGACATAACCGAGACAGCTCTGGTTTTCCGGCTCGATTGCTGGGTCTCTGATTACAACAAGGAGCGTAAGGCCAAGGATTGGATTCTCATTGAGATTCTCAAGCAATTTGATGCGCAAGGAGTCTCCATCCCATACCCTCACCTGACTGTCAAGCGTGAGGAATGAACCCTTTTGCTTGAACGAATCTTCTGAATTAGGCGTCTAGCCAATTCGCGACTCGGTCTAGCATTGTGCTCCTGAATGTCAGGAGTTGCAACTCGGGTCCTTGAATATCGATTGTAATTGTTGCACCACGGGTGAAATGGGTTTCATCCCAACCGTCGCTGACAACGTATCCACGATGCATATCGCTTGTCATCACTGTTGGCTGTTGTGTCCACTCCCAGTATGATCCATCACCTCGTCTTTCGGCTCGAGGTAAGTCTCTAGCCACGAATAGGTAGTGATTGTCAACTTCAGATAGAGGGAAGGCGGTTCCTTCGATGTCCACAACATGACGATACCATGCACCTTGACCAAGGAATGTTGAGAAGAGACAACCTGAGGAGTATTGTTTGCAATCGACATTCTGACCTCGTTGGATTCTGTATTTCGAAGGTTGATATTGGTGTGTATTGGCTACCAACAAATCGTTCAAAGCGGGGTCGCAACGGATTTTGTTTCCGCTTGTGGTCTCAATCTCGGCCTGTAATCTTGGTAACCGATTTACAATTGCAGTCCCTTCAATCGCTGCGCGAATATCAGAGGCGAAGTTTGTCGGGTCGCTGCCCATATAGAATCCATAGGACCCCTCTTCATCCTCTGACCTTGGATGAGAATTTACTCCCATCACTAGAGTATCGGAATCTACTGAATGGGCGATTGAAGTTAGGGTGCCATCACCACCCAAAACCACTACCAAATCGCATTCAATGAAATCGGCTCGTCTAACGGTTTCTCTAGCAGAATAATCCACACTAATTCCAAGTTCGCTGACTATTTTATCAAATTCAGTTCGGATTGAATCTAACGCCTGATCATGAACCTCCTCGAAGTTTTTCTTGTAAACCACGAGTATGTTGTCAATCACCAATAGCCCCCCTTCTTGCTTTATGCGCCATAATCACTCCATATAGGGGCGACGCAAGAGGTCCGAGCTCATCCGTGGGTGCCAATAGAGGCTATTTCGACCGACCTGAGAAGCATAGCCTCATCAGCGATAAGTTACGGGATTTATCACAATGAGGGTGGTGTTACTTGCACTATTGCTGATGGTATCTAGTTCCTCAGGTTGCTTGGAAGTTCCAATAGAATCTTGCGATGATACCGATTGTTTCCCCTTCACCAACGATCTTCTAAACGAATTGCTTTCAAATCCAGACTCTCTAGATGTATTGTTATTGGCATCTGAGAATTCTAAATTACGAGTAAAATCTTCAACAACTTACCAAACAGAAACACAACAGGGAGAAATTCATTGGAATGTTGCCAAAGATGACGAACAAAATCTGCGTTCAATCGCAATGAGATTTAGTCTTGGAACCACCTCTATCGATACCGAAGTTATCGAAGGCACTGAAACTACCAATATCAGATTGGGTAATGTTTGGTATGAGGGCAGGGACGCAATTCCTGATTACAAGGACCCATTCTATGAAATTGCTCAACAAGCCACCGAAGACCCAGATGGTTTTTGGCCATCTTTTGGATTTGACGCAACTTCGATTTCTGACCTAGAATGGACAATAACTAATGATATTGAATCTCTTGAACAGGTGGCCAGCGCTCAAAATGAGACCCATAGCATAATTCTAGTTTTGAAAGGTATGCCGCCGGAACTTATTGGTGTGGAATTGTATGGAAACGATGACTCCGCTTTTGTTCTGAGTATCGAGAAAGGAGATGATGTGCAATTGACTCTACAACCGGATTTACCTAGATCTGCGATTGAATTCACCATTGATGAACCCGTCCAATTATCAGACGAAGAGACAATATGGGCAGGATACGTCCCTCTTGGATTCACCTCTGAGGTAAATCCTGCTGAATTGAGCTTCCATGTAATCGAGGCCGAATCAACAATTGCTGAGTTCAATCTTGCAGATCAAATTTCAAATCAAACCGATGTAAATGGTGATTGGTGGGAGTTCATCTACTGGGATTATTCAGAGGATGGTTATTTTTCTGCTTCGGATTACTACGAGATTCGTACCAATTCAACCAACTCTGTTACAATCAAAACCTACGATAGTTGGGCGGATTCTTGGACAGGAGACATAACCCTCTCTAATGGTTGATTTTGCAGTTTTCCATCTAAGGGTTGAAGGCAGTTGGCGATTTTTTCTCTTCCGATGACAGAGGTCTCCAAGGACGAACCGGTAGAGGAACGCTTGAAGAAACTGATAACCAGAATAGATGAGCTTTCGCAAGATGCATCAAAGAAAACATCTGTACACTTCGGCCACGCATCCTCCAAATTCAGAAATCTAATGGAAGAAATGAGCGAGGATTTGCGACGGCGCCAGGATAATCTAAAAGAAAGGAAGGAAAAAAAGAAGCAACAGAAGATTCGTATCGTTAGAGACACCCACCCTCCTTTCGAGGAACAGGCCAGACAAGAGTATGTCAATCCAATAAATACAGATATTGTTGTTTATCGAGAACCAAAAAAGGGGATATTGAATAGAATTTCGACTGCTTTCATCAATCACCTTCAATTCACATTTCCTGCTATTGTTTTGCTAAGCACCGTAATTTGGATTGGTTATTTTGCAGAAGGCACATTGGTAAACAGAACATTGGAGGGCTTTGCTGACTTAACTGGAATTTCTACAGCTGCAATTTCGTTGGTATTTTTTTGGGGCCTAATTCCAGGGGCAATAATTTCCTATCCGATATTCTCTGGAAGCGAATCTGAGTTACTAGGAATTCTTGATCTTGTATCCATGTTGTTGATTATCGCCTCATTCGGTTTTTTCTTTAGGATAAGATTTGCACCGAGCTTTGCAATTTCCGCCTTTGTTATCTCGTTATTTGGGAGATTTGTAATTCCAATTACTAACGCCGCGAGTTTTTCAGAAATATTTCCGTTTGAGGTGTTTTCTGTGGTATTGTTTACCTTGCTCTTTTGTTTCCTTTTCACCCTTCCTAAATTTAAGAAACCCCCCTCTATGAATGTAGCCTCTGAAATTCAGTTGGACCCTGATTTATTCGCAAAAGAACCCAATGAAAGGGGCGAAGCCTCAAAGCAGACGGAGGAATTCTTTGTATTCGATTGGGACATGACGACGGATTCAACTGAAACATTACCAAGACCAAAGAGGCCACGCGGAAGATCGGAGTATGAAATGTACGAGTGGGTGCTATTGCTAGTAAACCTAGTATTATGGCCCGTATCAATAATCTCAACCATGGTTGTAGGGGCAAATACAGAATTTATGGGCATGGGGCCATTCAACTTTGATGACAATTGGTTACTTCTCGTAGGGGCATGGGCTCCGACCTGCTTTTTCTTCTACCTTCTTTACAGGATGGACGCCGCAGCGCGTGATGGTCAAACCTACCACATGGAGAAGGTTGCATACCAAGAGGCAATGACACGCTACACGGAAGCGAAGAATACCTATTTTGAGTTACTAACTCTACAAGCAGAGGTTAGGAAGCAGGAAATCAAAGATGATAATCCTAATCTTGACATTGGCTCAAAACCTGTAGCGTCTGACTGAATGGTAATTTTCCTTCGTCAAACTCCTCCTCTGCCTTAGGGCAGATTCAAGCACTGTCCATAGGTAGAGGTGCATATGGCTGGGTCAAGCCACCCTCTGCTGCGCTTGTTAGGGCACCTAGAGGATTATCGATGGCAGGTTTGGCTGGCTTCATTTTGCTCAATAATGAACAAGTTCTGGGATCTAGCCCCACCAATCCTCATCGGTATGGCAATCGATGTCGTAACGTACAAAGAAGATTCGATGCTAGCTGATTTTGGATATCCAGATCCTTATCAACAATTTTCGATTCTAGTAGCTCTTACAGTGGTTATTTGGGTTCTAGAATCACTATTCGAATATTGGTTTGGAGTATTATGGAGAAATCTCGCACAAAATGCTCAACATGAATTGAGAATGGACGCATATGAGCATATTCAAAATCTCGAGATGCAATGGTTTTCTGGCCAAACAACTGGCGGTTTGATGGCCATTATGAATGATGATGTCAACCAACTTGAGAGATTTCTCGACCAAGGCGCCAACGATTTACTTCAGGTAGCAACTACTGTTATTGTAGTTGGAGGAGTAATGTTCCTTCTTGCCCCAACTGTGGCGATTTATGCAATATTACCTATCCCGATTATTGTCGGCGGCTCGTTTTTGTTCCAGCGAAGAATTGGGGTTCGCTACGCCAAGGTCCGAAAAGAAGTCGGCGACCTCAATGCACTGCTGAATAACAATCTCAGCGGGATTACGACAATCAAATCCTTCACCGCTGAGGAGCGAGAAGTCGAGAGAGTAGGCGGCGCCTCTCGCTCATATAGAGATGCAAACCGAGACGCGATTCGTCTTTCTGCCTCCTTCGTACCCCTAATTCGTATGGCTATTCTATTCGCCTTTACAGCGAATATGTTGGTTGGTGGTTGGTTAGCCCTTGAGGGTTCACTTTCAATAGGGGCTTACTCGATAATCGTATTCATCACTCAAAGATTACTTTGGCCACTTACCAGACTCGGACAAACTTTCGATTTGTATCAGAGGGCCATGGCGTCAACTGATAGAGTGCTGAATCTACTAGATACTCCAATTGGTTTGGTTGAGGGCGATATAGAACTAGGCGAGGCCAAAGGTGAAATCGCCTTTGATAGTGTTGAGTTTTCCTATCCTGAAAGAGAATCGGTACTCAGTGGAGTTTCACTCGACATCAAGGCTGGCGAGACCATTGGACTGGTTGGAAGCACAGGCTCAGGAAAGACTACCCTTGTTGGCCTTCTTCTCCGCTTCCACGATCCACTGCAAGGTTCAGTAAGTCTTGATGGCAATGATGTCAGAGAACTAAAATTAGATTCACTAAGAGGCTCGATTTCTTTAGTTTCGCAGAACACCACATTATTTCCTGGAACAATACGAGATAACATCCTCTATGGCCGACCCAGTGCAACTGAGGAAGAGGTGTTGGAAGCGGCTCGTATAGCAGAGGCTACTAATTTCATCAATGAATTACCTGAAGGATGGGAGACTGATATTGGCGAAGACGGTCACAGACTTTCTGGTGGTCAGCGCCAACGTCTCGCAATCGCCAGAGCGGTTTTGAAAGATGCACCAATTCTCGTCTTTGACGAAGCCACGAGTAATGTCGATAATGAGACTGAAGCCGCATTACAACGATCGATTGAGAGAATTTCCACAGATAGAACAACCATCATCATCGCACACCGTCTTTCTACTGTCCGTAATGCAGACAAGATTGCAGTACTCGAATTGGGAGGGATTACTGAATTAGGAACCCACGAGGATTTGGTACAATCGGAAGGCCTCTACTCTCGACTATGGTCAGTTCAGACGGGTTTAGCCGCGGCAGAATAGTCGAAGATGCCGACAAAGGATTGATGTCGGCTTGCTTATTCGCAGTAGTTGATGGCAAGGGTTGACTCTCTGATTTTCTTCCTCGCAGGTTTTGCTCAACTGATTATCGCTTCAGAGGTAGAAGCCTTGCTGATTGGTACAATCCTTCAGGCAACTGGAAGTGGAACACTAGCTCTTGGCGTATACTTTCTGATTTTCGTTGCAAGACATCAGAAGGACTTCAATGAGACATATTCTAAGGCAGAGAAGACGATATTGATTCGTAATCCTCAAACAGGGGAGTTGACCGAAGAAGATGCAACTACTGCTACAAACAAGGCCCTAATGTACTTTGGACCAGTTGCATTGACAATCCTAGGCGCCCTCGTCCTGCTCATCTGATGAGGTGGGATTCCTGTCCAGTAAGCAAAATCTGTCCGATACTGTTGACGACGTAATCAACAATCCAGCATTTGAGATGCTTGGTGGATACCATATTTTTCTCCGGAGAATGTTAATCCCGATAATATTGCTTTTGTTCGCATTATTGGTTTGGACACTCACCAATCATAAATTGCTTACGGCTTTGTTGACCGGCTTGGCTGTTGGGCCAGTATTCAATCTAGACAGGGCAATCGCGGAATGGCTTAGGCGCAGAGATAAACTCTGATTCGTTTGTTTTTTCCGACGAAGCAATCAAAGCATCATCCCTTTGTGGTCAGTTCGATGGTTACCCTAGATGACTTCGATTTGGTTTCGATTATTTTTGGAGACTCGGAATCCACTCTTGAATTGATATTTGCCGCGTCTGCACTAATTGGAGGCGTTCTATTCCTATTTTGGTTCTTGTTAATGCTTGTTGGAGGTGTTGGTGAGGGGCTATTCGAAGGTTTGTTTGGAATCGAATTCGATGTAATGAGTTCTGACGGTGCCTTTGATGCTATGACATTCCAAGGAGTAATGGCATTCATGATGTTCTTCGGACTTGCTGGGCTATACACTTTGGAATCTGACGGTAGCGATCCGATTGCGATTGTTGTTGGTGGAGGAGCAGGTCTTGCTTCGATGTATGGGACTGGTAAAATATTCCAACTCTTTTTCTCACTCGAGGCTAGTGGAAATGTTGAGATTTCGGAGGCTGTTGGAACTCGAGGAACTGTATATTTGAGGATACCAGAAGGTGGCGTTGGTCAAGTAACTGTGGAAGTTGGTGGGGGACAAAAGACCTACAATGCAAAGTCCGAAGACGGGCAAGGAATAGCGACAGGTGACTTCATCGAAGTTGTCGATATCATCAGTTCAACACTTATCGTTAAACGAGTTTAATCGCTGATTCACTCCATTGAATCTTGATTGTGCCGACATAGCCTTAATCAGTTAGACCGCCTCGTCTCAGTCCGGAACGATAGTTATGGCTACAGCAAGTGCACTATTCTCGGTAATGATGTTCGCGACCTTACTTTTCTTGGTTGCAATTGTAATTTTCTTTGCGCAAAGATACAAGCGTTGTCCACCAGACAAGGTAATGGTAGTTTACGGACGTACCGATAAGGGTAAAGCGAGTAGGACGATACATGGTGGTGCAGCCCTTGTTTGGCCGTTAATTCAGGACTATGCATTCCTTTCACTTACACCGATTACAATCAACATCGATCTTAGGAACGCTCTATCGCTGCAGAACATTCGAATTAACGTTCCATCGACATTTACTATCGGTGTCTCAACCGAGAAGCACATTATGACAAATGCCGCAGAGCGTCTTCTTGGTTTGAAGCAACCAGAGATTGAAGAAATGGCAAAGGAGATTATCTTCGGTCAGCTACGTCTAACCGTTGCTTCACTTACAATTGAGCAGATTAACCAAGACCGCGATTCATTCCTTGAGTTCACAAGGACTAACGTCGACACAGAGTTGCAGAAGGTTGGTCTATACCTGATCAACGTGAACCTAGTCGACATTACTGATGAATCAGACTATATCGAGAGCATCGGTAAGAAGGCAGCCGCAACCGCTGTTGAGAACGCACGTGTAGATGTTGCAAATGCTGAGAGAGATGGTGCAGTTGGTGCTGCCAAGGCAGACAGGGCACGAGAGATTGAAGTCGCAGAAAACCTTGCTGAGGCAGAGAAGGGCCGTAAAACTGCAGAGGCAGATCAGCGTGTTTATGTTGGCCAGCAAGAAGCATTAGCGGTTTCTGGTGAGAACGATGCAAAGGCTGAGATTGCACAATCCGACGCGGATCTTGCAGAAGCAGAAGCAGCCGCGAACCAACGTGCCGAAGTCGCGACTGCCAAGTCTGAAGCTGAAATCCAGAGAGCGAAATTCACTGAAGAGGAAGAGCGCCTGAAAGCTAGCGAAATTGTACGCGAACAGATTCAGAAACAGCAAGTTGAGATTGCTGCAGAGGCAGAGGCGGAGCGACAACGCCGTATCGCCCGTGGTGAGGCAGATGCGATTCTTGCTCGCTACGAAGCTGAAGCTACTGGTGTCCAGAAGGTACTACAGGCTAAGGCCGCAGGTTACGAAGGCCTAGTCAGTAGCGCAGGTGGCGATGCAAAGGCAGCAGCTACACTATTGATGGTTGAGAAGATTGACCAGATGGTATCTGCCCAGGTCGAAGCGATTCGCAACCTCAAGATTGACAGCATCACCGTATGGGATTCTGGTGGAGATGGAGACGGAAGTTCCACTTCGAACTTTATTTCCAACCTTGTCAAATCACTACCGCCGCTACATGACATCGCATCTAATGCTGGCGTAGACCTACCCGATTACCTAGGTTCGATGTCTGACGAAGACTGAATTTACCTGAGAAACAGACTATCCTTCTAGGATAGTCAGACTCTTGAACGGGTGTCAACTCGGTGGTAATGATGGGTGAGGACGTCTTGGTTATCGGGGGAGCTAGAACTCCCTTTTGCGAGTGGCTTGGAGGTAAGCGTGGAGATGGTGAAGCAGGTGGAAGATTAGCCGATATAACCGCCGAGCAATTAGGTTCTATCGCGATTAAAGGTGCACTAGAAAAGACGGGAACAAGCCCTGAATCGGTTGACCATCTAGTAATGGGACATGCTCTCCAAACCAGTGATCAAGCGATATTTGGCGCCCGTCATGCAGGGCTTAATGCAGGTATTCCACATGAGGTTCCAATGTTAACACTGAATCGATTATGTGGCTCCGGCATTCAATCAATTATCTCAGCATCTCAGATGATTATGCTCGAAGAAGCAAATACGGTCGTTGCAGGTGGAATGGAAAATCTAAGCCAAGCCCCACACGTTCTCAGAGGAATGCGTTCGACCTACAAATTGGGAAGACCACCAAGAGAGGGTGATGAAATCCCTAAGGATATGGAAGATTACCTATTCACCAATTTGCTTGACACTACCTGCGATTCATTCATGGCTCAAACCAGTGACGAAATTTGTCGCCGAGTCGGTGTAACAAGAGAGGAAGCCGATGCCTTTGCTGTTGTCAGCCATTCAAGAACAGAAAATAGCGTTGTCAATGGTATTTGGGCCGATGAAATCGTCGATGTCGACACCCCTGATGGAGTTGTAACTGCAACAGAAGAAGATCACTTTGTTAGAGGCACTACCGAGGAATCATTGGCTTCTCTTAGAACACATTTCGGCCCCACTTCATTGGTTACCGCTGGAAATGCCTCTGGAGTTGTAGACGGTGCGGCCGCTGTCGTGTTGAAATCCGCATCTCAGGCCGCTTCCGATGGTGACACTCCCCTTGCTAGAATAGTCAATTGGGGGATAGTCGGCCTTGAGCCAGCGATAATGGCCTACGGCCCGGTTCCGGCTAGCAAACTAGCTCTTGAAAGGGCTGGGATGAATATCGAAGACATCGACTTATGGGAGATCAACGAAGCATTTGCTGGCCAAGCAGTTGCTTGCATGAAAGAGTTAGGTATTTCTCACGAAATCGTCAACATAAATGGAGGTGCAGTAGGTCTAGGGCATCCTCTTGCAGCGACAGGGAGTCGCCTCACACTTACTCTGGCACATACACTCAAGCGAGAGGGCAAGAAGTTCGGAATCGCAACCGCATGTATCGGTGGCGGTCAAGGAATTGCTATAATTCTCGAATCTATGTGAAATATTCTCTTGAACATATACAGGGAGATGTTAACAAAGACCTCTGACTAGAATGTTTCATGTCTCACATACCAGGTACAGGCCACCCGACCGCAACTCGAAGTCTAACGAAGACAATTGTATGGAGGGTTATCGCTACAACCGACACTTTCATCCTGACTCTTTTGGCCTCGACATTCTGGGCCGATGATTTGGGGATTGAATCAACTGATGCCTATGCACTTGCTGGTACTGTTGCCGGTTTGGAAGTAGTCACAAAGATGATTCTGTACTACTTCCATGAAAGAGCTTGGAGCAAAGTCGATTGGGGTCTTGAAGATATTCCAATCGATACGACTGCCTAATTTAGACTCTCAATAACGTCGATTAGATATCTAATCAGAGAAAGGCTAACTGCTAGCAAGTATGGATAGGTTAGAACCCTTTGTGGTAGCATACGAATTGCGGTTTTGGCGCCAGCCCATGCGGTTACAAGAACTATTAGTGGTAAAGCAAGGGTTAGTGCATCGAAATTTATGATTTCATCAATTAATGACGGCTGAAACAATAGGTGGGAGAAGATAGCGACGGGAACTACTCTCATCACAATCAGATAAGAAGTACCAGCTGCTCTATGAGGTTCGAGTCCGAGCACAATCCGGTTGAGCATTGTGAAAATCACTCCACCTCCAATCCCGATTAAACCTGCAGAAACACCACCTGCTAAACATCCTAGTTTGTATTTGTAAAGCAACATCCCCTCAACAGTGAGGTTATTTCCTTCATCATGAAAATCTGTCTTTTGTTCTTCAATCAGTTTCTTTATTCCACGATAAATCACCAAAGTGAGTAGAAATACTGCTAGTAATTTAATCACATCATCACTTAATTCGGCAATTATTTGGTCTGCTGCTAGAGCGCCAATAATCGCACCTCCTATGGCAACAATTCTTCCTTTTCTTCCGACGTCAGCAACCGTGTATCCACCTTCATCATGTGCTATGCGCGACCCTATGCTCACGAACCAAACCAGAATCAATGAACAGACGATAGAAAGTTGTAGATCCCAACCTAGAATGAAGTAAAGGGTTGGTACGAAGAGAAACCCTCCTCCAAGTCCAAGTGGAGCGAACATAAAGGCGGTAACCAGAATGATTATGAGAGCGAAAATTACCTCCAATCAATCACTCTCCGGCATATACCAATGCTGTTTCTGTGGAGAAAGAGGTCGTTTCATCCAGAGGGGCCGGCGCTCTCCTCGCGGATGAATTTCACGCTCTTTTGCCCATTCGTTCCAGCGTTTGTAGTACTCAAACGACTTATTCCGGTCAACTTCGATATCCCCGTATCCCTCATCTTCACTAGGGGTGGATAGACGAACCTTCTGAAGCCAACAATGTGCACCAGAAATCGGGTCGGGTTGAACTGCATGAGTGATGTTTTGGTGAACTCCACCGTCTCGCCACCAAATGCGGTTAGTATCTGGGTCATCGGATTTCCATGGCTCTACTCCGCTAATGGTCTTCATTCGCATTTTTCCACCGCCTCTGTCTTCAATTGCAACGGTGTTTGTCAAGAATCGATTACCTCGGTCTTGTTCCCTTCTCCATCTTCCAATGTGATGAGAACAACCAACAACTCCTGGTTTGATTCCCTCGGTTACCCAGACCTTGTCAACAAACCAACCAATTTCGGTTTCTATCTTGAGTAAGTCTCCTTCTGCCACGCCGAGTTTTCTCGCATCGTTGGGATGAATCCAGATTGGATTCCTGTGGGCGATTTCAACTAACCATTTTGCGTTGGCTGAACGTGAGTGTATGTGTTGTGGTAGCCGGAAATTGGGTAGAAGACAATATTCATCTTCACCAGATAAATTGTCAGGATGGACATGAGATTTCTGCCGGTAATGTGGAATCGAATGTTCAGGGTAGCCGAATTCAATCATCGTCTCCGAATAGAATTCCTGCTTCCCACTTGGGGTTGGCCACCCCTCTGATTTGTGTTTCTCATAGGTGGCCTCCTCGATTAGGAAAGCACCGTGCCTACGCATGTAACCCAGAGCATCAGTACCCTCTGCCTCAGCGGCTTCTGGTAGGCCAGGAACTCTTTCGAAGAGATACTGGTAATATTCGTCGACAGTAATTTTCTCTCCATCTCTATATGGGCTCATGAAATGCTCACGAATACCCATTGTTCCATCATCGATTCGCCAAGACAATTCTATCCAGAATTCGTCTTCTTCCCAAACCTCACCGGGGTTGATCTGGTGGGTGAATTCTACCTCTCTTCCTTCGCGTCTTGCGTATTCTCTGAGTACGGGTTGTCTGAATGCTACCCACTTTCCTGCAGAGGTGGCGTATGAGTTGACATCATGTCGTTCCGACGCATGACCCATTGGTAGTACATAATCGGCAAAGAAGGCAGTTTCGTTCCAAGTAGGGGTCAAGGCAATGTGACAACCAATCGCATTTTCATCTTCGAGCATTTCTATCCAAGAAAAGCCATCAGGATATGTCCACACCGGATTGAAAACACGTGTGAAGTAAACATCCATTGTACCTCGTCCATCTTTTACTAGGTGAGGTAGAATATGGCTCATTTCGTAGTGAGCAAGCGTGTATTCAGGAGGGAAATGTAGCTCGTTCCAACCGTCGGGATCTGGAGGTTCATCGAATAGTGTTGGCTTGAATTTCGACCAAGAGTTGGGGCTTGTCCCTCCAACTGTTCCTACTGAACCGGTGAGCACATTGAGGAAATGCAAGGTCCGGCTGACCTGCCACCCGCCAAGATTCCCAATCGCTGCACTACGCCAAACATGTGTGCAAAGTTGACTTCCAGCATTGGCCACAATTTCTCCCGCTTCGATTACTTGCTCAACTGGTATCTTACACTCTGCGGCTGCAAATTCTGGAGTATATTCTGTATATTCTTCGAGTAATAATTCAATAAATCGATTAAACTCATTTGGCTCTTTAGGGTGAACCGCCGACATCCACATTTCCCAATTAACTTGGGTTTCCATGAACTCTCGATCATACAATCCCCGCTCAAGTATCATCTTGGCCCAAGCAAGGAACAGAGCCGATTCGCTACCTGGCCATGTTGGCAACCAGTGGTCTGCCATCGCTGCTGTATTGGATAGTCGAGGGTCGATGACAATCAGTTTGGCTCCATCCATCATTCCCTCGAGAATCCTCTGAGCATGAGGGTTGAAGTAATGTCCAGTTTCAAGATGAGAAGAAGTTAGCAAGATCACCTTGGCATTGGTGTGGTCTGGACTTGGCCTATCGTGTTGATGCCAAAGAGCATAACCTGTTCTAGCTCCTGCTGAACAAATGTTAGTGTGTGAATTATGACCATCAACTCCCCAGGCTTTCAGAACTCGGTTAGCATATCCTTCGTGACCTGGTCTTCCAACGTGATAGACCACCTTGTCAACGCCTCCAGCTTTCAGCGATGCACGAATTTTCTCTGCAATATCGTTTAGGGCCTCTTCCCAACTAATTTGTTCCCACCCTCCTTCACCTCTAGCACCAACTCTACGAAGGGGGTGGAGTATCCGCTCAGTATCCTGAATTTGATTAATTGTTGCGGGGCCCTTGGCACAATTCCTGCCTCGACTTCCAGGGTGATGTGGGTTTCCTTCGAACTTAGACACTTGACCAGTCTCTTTGTCAACATAAGCTAACATTCCACAGGCCGATTCACAGTTGAAACAGGTTGTTGGAACTAGAGAGAAATTCCTCTCGATCCGAAGCGGCCATGCATTGGCATCAAGTTCCTTGAAATCATACCATTCATCAGGTGAAGGGAACTTTCTCAATTCTTGTGAATTCCCATCTGAGTGCTCTCTGTCGAGGTTTGGGATAATACGCAATCTCTGAGCGAACTTTTCAATAAACGACTCTGCCATACCATTCACCTCAGTGTAAGGTCTCCAATTGTGGTTGGATTACAGTATTGTGAGCGTGCCTACAAACTAGCAAAATCATCACACCAGCGATAGTCCAGTAAATTATCTCCGAAGAAGTCAAAAACACCATTGATGCAATTCCTAGAATAATCATCTCGATTAGCATCTTCAGCGGAAGGAATCTATCTTTGGACCAATTTCTCCCACTCGCCTGCCCAAATAACCAGGCAGTATAGACTCCTGTTAATATCGCTAGAGGTATACCAGCAATTGCTAGGTAATTGAGATACTCTCGGTCTAGATCAAAGTACAATATCGCCCCGCTGCAAGCCAATACTGCTCCAAAAGCACCCAATGCATAGGCGCCCTTTACTAGCCAGGAATTCCAATTGGGTCTGAGTAAAACATAGAGGAACCTCTCAGGTCTGTCAAGATCCTTGACTAGGAGAATTCCAGTAATTGCTAGGAATATTGTACAACCAATTGTCAGTTGCCACCATAGTTCATCTGTCATGTCAATAATACCAGCAAACATTGCTAGCACGGCTACCAAATATGCACCTGAAGCGATGGCCTTAGTTACAATGTAGGCAGAAACTTCCCAGCCCCAAAGAATTCCTTTAGAGGGCTGATCATAGCTTCTCTTTGGACGCTCAGCCTGTTCATCTAGGCGTTCCATGACATCTCGGATAATAGCGCGGTCTCGTGGATTTGCGGCTCGAGCCTTCTTTTCAAGTGCCAATTGAACAATCATTGAATTGGTATCTGAGGCCCCCAATCTAGAGTCTGCATACTTTGCAAAATGGCCGACACCTGCGGCTTGATCTGTCCAAAGATATTCACCGGAGCGTTCAGTGGCGTGGGGGTCAAGACTGTCCTCACTTGTTTCGATATAGAATACGTTAGGTTTAGCGCCGGACTCTGGTTTTCGAACAGTCACCTCGTGTTCGCTAACGTAATTGGAAATTGATGAATTTGGGTCATCCAGATCTCCTGAAATTATTGCTTCAACGGGACAAACAACCACGCAGGACGGTTCGTATGAGTTTTCTATTCTATGTGCGCAATAATTACACTTGGCGGCGGTGCCTTTGTTTGGGTCGATGTATAATGCATCGTAGGGGCAAGCCTGCATGCAGGATTTACAACCTATACAGCGGTCATCATCGAAATCGACGATTCCATCCTGACGAGTGAAAAGGGCAGTGGTTGGGCAAATTGTTGTGCACGGTGAGTCCTCACAATGATTGCACCGATGAACGCTAAATTCTCGTGTCACATCCGGATAGGTTCCTTTCTCAATATACTTGACATGAGTCCGATTTACTCCGATTGGAATATCGTGTTCCGACTTACAAGCGACGGTGCAAGCATGGCATCCAATGCACTTACGATTATCAATAACGAAGCCGAAATTAACCACATCATCACTTCTTTGGGCTACGCCCAATACATGGTTGGTTTACTGTTCACCCAATAATTATGCCCACGATTGCACCGCCAGCAAGCCACGCACCGAGGGCAGAGCCTAAGTTTCCAAGTGCGGTAACAAGCAACACTTTCCCCACACGATTTCGATAGAATACACTGTAATCTTGTAGTGCTAAGAAATCGGTCGCATCTCCACCAGTTGGAGCGGCTATTTTCAGTTGTGTGTACCCAGCAAACCAGCCGGCTGCCAAAGTAGGATTCAAACTCGTGATCGGGCTAGCCAATGCTCCAACTATGATCGAAAGGGGGTGGCCTCTGGCTAATGCAACTCCTAAACCGGCTAGTATTGCATTGGCCGCAGTCCAATACCAAATCGTATCTTTCAAACCCTCAGTATCTCCATTCCAAAATAGGTATCCTACAACCGATGCGAGGAATATAGGAATCGCCCACATTACCACCTTTGGCCAAATTGGTTTAGGTGGTTCAGAAGACAATTCACTTAGTCTTGACGTGGTTTCCATCGCGGGTTTTTCGAGATGTTTGATTATTCCATTTATGTGACCTACTCCGACAACTGCGAGAACCCTTCCTTTTCCTCTGTTCTGTTGTATTCGGCCAGCCAAGTAGGCATCTCTTTCGTCGATAAGAACTTCACCTGCACGAGGTGCTGCATCTCGAGCTTCTTCCATTAGTGTGGTTAGCATATCAGAGTCTTCCACCAGCTCATCGAGGTCAAACTCTTCATCGTCATCTTCCCAAAGCAGCGCATTCAATACTCGCCATTTCTCTCTAAGCCCCATTTTTCTCCACGCCCTTCGCAAAGTGATTACGACATCTCTGTCGATAAGAGCGTGATCTACCCCTTTCTCATCTGCTACCTCGATGGCCGCGAGTAATTCAGCTCCGGGTTTTTCTCCTGTTTCCAACCCCATTCGTCTCTGTTGAGCAGCAAGAGCGGATTGTAGCAAGATCATCGAAGCTCTCCCTTCGCTGATTATTTTCAAAAGGTCATCATTATCCAAATCGTCTGGCTGTTGCAAAGACCTCAATCTAGATTCACAGAGCTCAACAGCAACCAAGTCTGGTTTCCATTCCTCTATTTGTTCTCTAACTAGAGCAACTGATGCAGAACTAACATGAGCAGTTCCTATTATTCGTAACTTCTCATCAATGTCAACTATATTCTGCCCCATCAAATCACCTCAGTCGATCGCTCGCATAGCCGCATACAGATCTGCATGCTCACGCACATCGTGCACCCTGATGATGTCGACCCCCTTTGAGGGGGCCATAGAGGCGATTCCTAGACTACCTGCTAATCTCTCTCTAGTATCCATCCGACCGAGTAGGTCTGCAAAAATACGTTTTCGACTCACGCCCCACATTAGAGGCATATCTTGCCTAGGGACAATTTCTCTTCCTGCAGCTAGCAAAGATAGATTGTGCTCGAGTAATTTTCCGAATCCTATTCCGGGGTCGGTGATTATCATCCCAGCATTCACGCCTGAATCAAGCAACTTTCGTGCAGTTCTGTCAAGTCTTTGACGAACCTCCGATACTACGTCACTGTAACTAGGGTCATCCTGCATATTTTCAGGTAAACCTTGCATATGCATTATACAAACAGGGCATTTGTATTCCATGATTAAATCAACCATCTCAGGGTCGGATAAGGAACTTACATCATTCACCATATCTGCTCCCAAATCTAGAGCGGCCTTTGCCACCGAAGCACGTCGAGTATCTATCGAAATTCCAACCTCAGGAAGAGCGGTTCTAACTGCCTCAATTACCGGTAAAACGCGCCTCATTTCTTCATCAAGGCCTACTGTTTCTGCACCTGGTCTTGTAGACTCGCCACCTATGTCTAGCCAATCCGCACCGTCTTCTACCATTTGCTTGGCACGAGACAAAGCTTCGCCAACCGAATCAACTCGCGAATCGGTATGAAATGAGTCGGGTGTAATGTTCAGAATCCCCATAATTCTTGGAAAACCATCGCTTCGGCGATTTAGAATAGGTCTCCAGTCGGCCATTTCATACCTTCCATTAGACGCACCCTTTATGATGTGACGGAGCGGCAATCCGACGATGGTTTTGGGCGAGGAGCCTTCTGATATGGGTGAAAACACCTCTCAACAGGGCATTGCTGCCGCTGCTAAGGAAGAACTTCCATCCAATGACGCACTCGAATTGATGGAATCAATTCTTCAGCGTTTACAACCCAAAGACAGACATGAAATCCGCGATATGATTACCAACCGTGGATGGCTTTCTGGAGTTTTATTGATGATGTCAGGATTATTTTGGTGGATTGCTGTCCAAAAGGGCTCAGAAGCCCTAAACAACACAGACATTCCTAATTCGTTATTGGGTGAGTTTGATTTCTCTATGTTAGCCAAGATTGTACCTGTAATCGTCTTCTTTGCAACAGTGGTTTGGAGTGTTGGAAGAGAAAGGGGGCATGCTCCTATGTCAAATGTAGGTGGATTACTTGTTGTACTGGCTCTGTACTATATCCTAGAACCACTTGGATTTGCTTTACTTACAGATCAAGTAGATAGCCAGACTGCTATGTTTGGCAGTCTACGCCTTCTTGCTTTGGCTGTAATGATTCATTACTCCGCCAAGTTATTCATTGATGCATGGTTACTTCAATGGGTTAGGCTACAAATGATCAATATGCCAGTCGACTTAATCCCTGATTTCAATGAGTCATCTGATATGAGTCAGGCTGATGAAGTGGGGCCTTCCGCGTAACTCCATGGCAACATCAAGCCCAAGGGTCTCGGTTCTGAGATTAGGTCATAGGCGAGAGCGTGACAAGCGGATTACCAGTCACCTCGGTTTGACCGCTAGGGCCTTTGGTGCAGATGAGGTTATTCTAGCGGGGGAAGAGGACGAATCTGCCCTAGAAACTTGGAGATCGGTAAGTGAGAGATTCGGCGGCGACTTTGAGTGTAGGTACGAAGCCAAGCCCCTGTCATTCCTTCGTCGTTTCTCCCACGACGCTGGAGACGGTCAACCAGGAGAGATAGTTCATCTCACAATGTATGGGGAATCTTGGAGAGAATCAATCAGTTCCATCGAACGTAACCGTCCTATGGTGATAGTGGTAGGTGGAACCAAAGTGCCAGGTGAAGTTTTCAGGTTAGCAAATCACAATATTTCAATAGGTAACCAACCCCATTCTGAGGTAGCAGCGTTGGGTGTATTCCTTGAATCATTTATCGGTCAAATTGAGGAGTCTAAGCACTTTCGAGGAGGGGAAATTCAGGTCATTCCTAGCCTCGATAGAAAGAAGGTGATGAGCCTTGAAGAAGAGTAATCACTCTCAATGATTTTAAGGCTCTTTCAGACAGCATCGCTGATGTCGGAGAACCCTCCCGGCAGAGGATTCATTCCCGGTGCCGATGTTTCCGGAGTCAGGGATCCTCCAATTTTCCCCGATGCAGCGGACGCTTTGCTAGATTCTAGTACCCCTGAGCCACCTTCTGGAGCCGATGGATTACTACTTCTCGCTGATGGTACACGCTACCGAGGACGGCTATTTGGCGCTCCGGTAATTGCTGAAGGCGAACTGGTCTTTACTACCGGTATGGCTGGGTATCAAGAGAGTTTGACAGACCCATCTTTTGCCGGACAGGTTCTAACATTTACATGGCCTCTACTTGGAAATTATGGAGTACATGCAGGAACCTCAGAATCCGCTGGAGTTTGGCCAAGGGGGGTTGTTTGTAGACAATTGATGGAGATTCCTGACCACAGAGATGCAATCGGTAGTGTCCACGATCTTCTATTTGCTCATGGAGTCCCTGGCATTCAGGACATAGACACAAGAGAACTGACCCGTCGAGTAAGAGAACACGGAACGGTTCTGTGTATCTTTGGTCCGGCTGAAGCCGAGAGAGAAATGCTGGTTCGGCTTGATGAGATGTCTCCTCCAGATGCCGATGATTTAGTGGATGAAGTTACCTGCGAAGAAGCCGTAATTATCAATCCAGGCGCAATCGATGAGGGTGGCAAACCGTTTCCTAGATTGGCAGCTATTGATTGTGGAGTCAAGTACAATATTTTGCGAGAATTAGCCCAACGCTTCGAAGTCGTTTGGTGTCCAGCAACCACAACTTTCGATGAGATTCTGAAATGGGAACCCGATGCCTTCTTCGCTTCGAATGGTCCTGGTGACCCGGCGCATTCGGGTGCAGCAAAAACCGCTCGAGATAGTTTAGCCGCCGCGGTTAGAGCTGGTTTACCGGTGATGGGTATTTGCCTCGGCCATCAGTTAATGGGGCTCGCCGCTGGTTTGCGCACCTACAAACTGAGATATGGCCACAGGGGGGCAAACCAACCTGTCGTAGACTTAGAAACTGGTCGGGTATACATCACGAGCCAGAATCATGGATTTGCTGTGGAAGATCCCGAAAAAGGAATGCTTGCTCCTCATCCATCTGGTGCCTGTTCAGTGCGCGGAAGCAACGAACTTGAGGCCCCATTCAAGGTAAGACATGTCAATGCTAACGATAGAACCGTGGAAGGGCTAGATTTGATTGGAAAGAGAGCTTTCACAATCCAATATCACCCAGAGGCCTGCCCTGGTCCACATGACGCATCTCCATTATTCGATAGATTCGCCAGCATGGTTGCTGACCATTTAGCCGGAATCCCAATTCCTACATCTGGAGGGGATAAGTGATGCCTCGCCGAGATGATTTGAAGCGAATTGTAATTCTAGGTAGTGGACCAATCCGTATAGGTCAGGCGGCTGAATTCGATTTCTCGGGAAGCCAAGCCTGTCGAGCACTGCGAGCCGATGATTACGAAGTAATTCTGATTAATTCCAATCCGGCAACAATCCAAAACGACCCAGAAATGGCTGATCGGATTTACATCGAACCTTTGTTACCGGAGGTAGTAAAGAGAATTCTAGAAATCGAAAAACCAGATGCTCTACTCGCCGGAATGGGTGGGCAAACCGCCCTCAATATCGCATCTGCTCTTGCCCACGATGGTAGTTTAGATGAATTAGAAGTCGAATTGATTGGTTGTGACTTGGTCTCAATCGATGAGGCTGAAGATAGAGACCTCTTCAAACAGGTCTGTGAAGAAATCGACCTTCCAGTTTGTAAAGCGATAGCTTGTGATTCAATCGAGGCGGTAATGGAAGCGGCCGATAATCTGGGAGGTTTTCCACTTCTGATTAGACCTGCTTTCACCCTCGGTGGACTCGGCGGAGGTACTGCTCACAACATGGGGGAATTGGTAGAGATAGCCAGCCAAGGTATACTTCACTCGGCCATTGGACAGGTACTAATCGAGGAAAGCATCCTTGGTTGGCAAGAACACGAATACGAAGTTATGAGAGACGGTGCGGATAACGCAATCATTGTCTGCACGATGGAAAATATTGACCCTATGGGTGTGCATACCGGAGAGTCAGTGGTCGTTGCGCCGCAGCAGACTCTCTCTGATAGAGACCATCAGATGCTTCGCAACGCAGCTCTTCGATTGATTAGGAGATTGAATATCAAGGGTGGTTGCAACGTTCAATTCGCTGTTGAGCAATCAACAGGAGAATATCGAGTAATAGAGGTTAATCCAAGAGTTTCAAGGTCTTCAGCCCTAGCGAGCAAAGCTACTGGATATCCAATCGCTAGAATGGCGGCATTAATTGCCGTAGGTTACACATTAGATGAACTACCTAATCCAATCACTGGAGAAGGAACTACCGCTGCATTCGAACCGACGTTGGATTATTGTGTTGTGAAAATCCCTCGCTGGCCTTTCGACAAATTCCGAACCGCCGACCGAACTATAGGAACTTCGATGAAATCCACTGGTGAAGTAATGGCAATCGGTCGTTGCTTTGAGGAGGCCTTTCTCAAGGCTTGGGCCAGCCTAGAGTATGGACAACCTCATCCAAGGCCACTTACGATGGCCGATGCTTCCGGCGGGGAAACCATGGATGAAAGAGCAAGCGAACCATTACCGGAGGCTCTCCTAATCGATTGGTTGAGAATTCCGACCGATAGAAGAATGGGGGCTCTATTCGAGGCCTTTAGACGAGGATACAGCATCGAAGATGTTCGTGATGTATCAGGTGGAATCACTCGCTGGTTCCTACACCGCTTTGAGAAAATGGCCGCGCTTGAAACTGAGATACGTGCAGCTGGAGAATTAGGTATGCGCGCGTCAGATATCCCTGTTCTAGAGATGCGTCGATGGAAGGGTTCGGGATTCACAGACTTGCACATCGCTGATGCACTCGCTGGTTTCCCAGCGAGTGGATACAAGTCGTTACAGGCGGGTTCTGATGAAGACACTGTAATGGCAAGGCGCCACGAATTGGAAATTCACCCTAGATTCCGAATGGTAGATTCTTGTGCAGCGGAATTTGCTGCTGTAACACCTTACTATTATGCCACCTATGAAGGCGGCTCTGCCCCAACTGGAGTCGACCACGTTCCAGGAATTGATGAGTTCACAAAGCAACGAATTGTTGTAGTTGGTAGTGGGCCTATTAGAATTGGTCAAGGTATCGAATTCGACTATGGTTGTGTCCATGCCGTTGGGGCAATACGTGAATTAGGCCATGAGGCAATCATCATCAACAATAATCCCGAGACGGTTTCCACCGATTTCGATACTAGTGACCGTCTATACTTCGACCCGCTGACATTGGAACATTCGGCAGAGGTATTGCTCCGTGAGAAGGCACATGGAATCTTACTTCAATTCGGTGGTCAAACAGCAATCAATCTCGCTCTACCATTGGCAGGTAGGCTTCCTCACCTAGAGAGTATGGGTCTCAACCTAGCAATGCAAGGAACAACCCCCGATGCAGTAGATGAAGCTAGCGATCGAGAACGCTTTGAAGCATTCGCTGAAAGGGTTGGTCTTAGGATGCCTAATGGCACCACTGCGAGCACTTCGGAAGGAGTCAGAGAGGCGGTCCGAGAGATAGGGTATCCTGTTCTAATTCGTCCTTCTTACGTACTCGGAGGTCGAGGTATGGAGATACTATCCAATGACCGTCAATTAGAGGCATATATGGAGGAAGCATTCCTTTCACCAGATCGCCCATTATTGGTTGACGAGTATCTTGGTAATGCTATCGAATTAGACGTAGATGCGGTTTGTGATGGTAGTGAGGTGTTAATTGGGGCGATTATGGAACACCTAGAGGAGGCAGGAATCCATTCTGGTGATTCGACTTGCTTTATTCCACCACAAAATGTTTCCAAGAAAGTGTTAGCGCAAGTCGAGGATTGGACAAGAAAGATTGGCATTCAACTGGGAGTAAAGGGTTGCTTCAACATACAATACGCCATCCGCGGAGAAATACTGTATGTTCTGGAGGTTAATCCGCGGGGCTCACGAACCTTCCCCTTCGTAGCCAAGGCAACCGGCGTACCGCTGGCTCGAATCGCAGCCCGTCTAACGCTCGGAGAGAAATTAGCAGACCTTGAATTCCCAGAACCACAGAGCGAGGCTGTCTGTGTCAAAGCACCGGTATTCCCCTTCATCAAATTACGAGGCCTTGACCCTGCTCCTGGCCCAGAGATGAAGAGTACTGGAGAGGTGATGGGGAGTCATAAGCGCGCAGCCGCAGCCTACCTGAAAGCGCGCTTGGCAACGGAAATTCCAGTTCCAACCGATGGGGGGGTATACATCACGGTCAAGAACGCTGACAAACACGACGTTATTCCTTTGGCTCAAGAATTGGAGGAGATGGGCTTCACAATTTATGCAACAAGGGGTACAGCCCATGTTCTCCGGGATTCAGGAGGAATAAATGTCCAGACCTGCTATCGTATTGCTGAGGGGCTGACTCCTGACGCCCTAGATCTAATGCGACAGGGTAAGATTCACCTGATTATCAATACACCCAGAAGCACCGGGGGTGCAGTATTGGATGGAAATATGATGCGTAGGCTAGCAGTCGAGCTAAACATTCCATTTGTTACAACGATGTCTGGAGCACGTATGGAAGTACAGGCTATTGCTGAGGCTAAAGAGGGTATGCCAGAACCTAGACTACTAGATATAGCGATTCTAAATTGAATCTGAATGCAATATCCTTTTGAGCAACAACCATGTATCGCCCACAATGGATTTGCAGGGTCTTGCAACGCAGGGTGCCGCTGGTGCCGCTCTTGGTGCCGCAACAGCCGCAGTAGTCAAATTTCTGAAGAGTTTATTGAAAATTTTCGCGTTAATCCAATTTGGCCTGCTAACTGCGCTTGAATTATCTGGAATAATCACTGTAAATTGGGATAAACTATGGGACACGATAACTTCCGCAGGGGGCCTAATTGGGGACGCTGCAGAAAGTGCTTTTGATGCTCTGATGCAGATGGGTAGTTTTGGTTCTGGATTCGCAATTGGTTTTGCAACAGTATGGTTCCGAACTGAGAAAACATAGTATTATCTGTACTCAGAAATACCTAATTTTTTAGAAACTTAACATGTACAATTGTTATATCAAGTATCTCTATCCGGACTCATGGCAGAAACACCAGCACCGGCACCAGTGGTCGTAAATGTAGGAAATATAACAGGAGGAGGAATTCCTCAACAGGTTCAACAAAATAAGCCAAGTGTTGCAGTAGCATATCTTCTCTGGCTATTTGTAGGATGGATAGGAATTCATCACCTCTACATAGGTAGAGGAGTAGGGGTATTCTTGATTGCCCTAATAACAGGACAAGGTCTAGGACTATGGTGGTTACTGGATCTGTTTTTGATTCCATCCTCTTGTAGTAAAATCAGATGATCACAATTAGGAAGATAGTAACTTAATCGCGTTATCCTTCCCTATTTCAAACAACAGAGAAGACGCCTTTGGCCCATGATTTCTGCCCAACATTGCCCAGTACAGTGCAACGTAGGCTTCTCTCCCAC
>CAZKVK010000008.1:0-22960 GCA_964556195.1 uncultured Candidatus Poseidoniales archaeon | reverse complement strand
CCATGATTTCTGCCCAACATTGCCCAGTACAGTGCAACGTAGGCTTCTCTCCCACTCACTCCACAATCGGGAGCGGTTTTTCGAATTGTAGTTCCTATGGCTTCATCAGACCATTCAGAACTCCTAAGTCCCTCAGCCAATCTTTCTAGAAATGCTATCTGCTCTTGGCTTAATTCTGCCAGTGCATCATCATCTATTTTCTCTCGAATATGGATTCTTGCATCTTCTGGGAAGTGTAGACCATCTATCCAGTTGCGCATACGTTCCAATCTGTTTTGTAAGGCTGAATTTGGCTCACCACTTAGGTGGCCACTGTTTCTTAGTGAATTCCAAACATCCTCATCTGAAGTTTTGATTTGTGCTAGCATTGCTAGGTGGCGGAATGAAACTCCTGCAAGAGAATCAACAGGATCGGTCCCTCTCTCAATTTGACTTAGTCGCATTGCTCCACTTTGAGTTATAGCGGCAACTCGTTGTCTTTTTGTGAGGTCTTCAGCCCCTGGATTTGGTGGGTCCGAGACCAATCTCTCGTATTCATCAGCCATCTGGAAGAGTGCCGAGCCAGTGTTGAAGTCGATATGGCGATTCATCTTGGATCCTGCGATTAGGTACCGTAGAATTTCAGGAGGTACCAATCTCAGGGCTTCTATTGGACCGACGATATTGCCTGAGGAAGAGGACATCGGCCCTGCTCCTTTAACCTGAATCCACTCGTATACCATCTTGGATGGCGGTTCAGAACCCAATAATCTGCAAATCGGTAATCCTGTATCGAAGGATCCTCCTGCGGCCCCGTGGTCCTTTCCTGCGGGTTCGCAGGTTACTCCATGAATGCCCCAACGAGCCGCCCAATCGATTCTCCATGGTAACTTTCCTTCTGCCTTTCGAATATCAGCAGAACCCGACTCTCCATGTCTATCAGTCCAATGCACGAATGGTTTTTCGTAGCCGGTAACAGTTACTCCATCCATGCTACCATCCGAACCAAGTGGTTTGTAAGGGAACCAATCGTCATCTAATTCTCGCCCTGAAATTGATTCGATAATTTCTTTAATATCATCTGCTTGCTCTATAGCGAAATCAATCTTTTCAGCAAATTGCCCGTTTGCATATGTCTCGTGATTCATTATCACTTCGGGAAAAACTCCAATTTCTGCGAGAGCTTCTAAGAATGGCCCGAGGAAGTGTTCTGCGTATGATGCTCCATCAAGGTCAGGCTTGCCGTTGGAATCTGGCGCTGGAATGAAAGCGAGAGGACAGCCGATGTATTGTTCGTATTCATCTGAAAGGAAAGGGTATACACGACGAAGCGGATCCATTGAGTCGACTATGAATATGTATCGAGAATCTAATCCAGCATCAAGACAGGATCTGTGAATCATTTCTGCAGAGAGAATTTCCCTAATGTGACCAATGTGGAATTCCCCTGATGGTGTAATTCCCGAACAGGCAACTTGCTTATTACCTCGTTCCTTGCTGAGTTTTTCAGCGGTAAAGTCCGCCCAGTGCATTGATTCTCCCTCAGACAGTGACCACTCGTACTAGGCCTCGCAACGGAACTCCGTCAATTTCGTTCATTTCGGTCTTATTGGCTAAAACCAAACAAAGTTTGACTTCGGCTCCCGATTCACGAAGGTGCTGTACGGTCTTTCTCATAGTAGTTCCAGAGGAGACTACATCATCGATAACAACAACTCTTTTCCCACCAACATTAGCGAACACCTCAGAGAGGTGACCTGCCCCTGATTCGCTGATACTTCGACTGATTGCCAACTCAAGATCCATCTGGCCAGCAATAGCCTGTGCAAAGGGGATACCATTAATCGAAATTCCAACCATAGTGTCGACTTCTTCACCAATTTCTTCTTCGATTATGTCGCAGAATACGTAGGATAATGCTTCCACCCTGGCCGCCTTGACAGCAACAGAGCGCCATCCAACTCTGATATCGGAGGGAGTATCCTCATCCATCGGTACATTTGATGAGGAAAGCCACTGTATAGTGGTCTGAGATAGGGATAACTCATCGGCTATTTGTTGACCGTTCAGACCCTTGTTGTGGTATTCCTCGACCTTTCTGCGAAGCTCGTCTATGCTCAGTGGCATCAAGCGTACCGCTTCAACCGGCCCGTATCAAGCATTCGTATGTTGAATATGGAGATGCACGGTTCTACGAACCGTGTAGAGAATGTCAAAATCTACCCGTGGAACCGAATCCGCCTTCTCCCCGGTCGGTTTCACCAAGTTCCTCAAATGCTACTTCTTTGAAGGTCGATAGAGGGATTGGTGTAATCAGCAATTGGGCAATCCTTTCGCCCTTTGCAATGGTGTAAGAATTACCTTCTCCAATCCAAGTCATCATGACGAATAACTCTCCTCGATAATCGGCATCTATGGTGCCGATTCCATGCGGTGGAATCAACCCCCTTTTCCCGAGAGAGGAGCGTGCTCTAACCTGTCCTTCGTAGCCGACCGGAATTGCTACATGCAACCCCGTTCTAACTAGTGTTGCAGTTCGATAGAGCACTTCGGTATCTTCCAGAGCATATAGGTCGTAGCCCGCAGCGTGGGCGCTACCGCGAGTGGGTAATCGTGCATCCGCATGCACCTTAGCTACCTTGACCTCGATGACCTCACCCATGACACTCCGTTGGTTAACTGGTCTTTGACGGTTGGTGCCTGACGCCGAGCCCATCCGGTGGGGTGAAAAGGGAGGCGTTGCTCGCCCGAGCAGATGAGTGACTTCGAATATGATGCTCTGCTCGAGCGAGCACGGGATAGAATCCCGACAGACATCAGTGAGAGGAATCGATGGACTATGCCTAATCCAGAGATTTTGGTCGAAGGGAATCAAACAATAATTCGAAATTTCTCCTCAATAGTTGATGCGATGGACAGAGATGCAAATCATGTCTATCAATATCTCATCAATGAGTTAGGAACTTCTGGTACTAGGGAGCAAGTCCGTGTTATGCTCAAAGGTCGAGTACCACCAAAGAGAATCAAAGAGAAAATAGTTGGATATGTCAAAACATACATTCTTTGCGAACAATGTAAGGCTCCGGATACTCGTTTCATCAAGGAAGACCGCACAACTCTGCTGAAGTGTCAAGCCTGTGGTGCTACTCGCCCAGTTCGTCTTTGAGAATTCAATATCCCAGATGATATTGAATTGGTCTGTAATGGTAATGTCCTCGCAATGATGGTGCCAGAAGGTCTCTGAGTAGAATCGAGTAGATTTTCCATAAAATCATTCGCACATTAGATATTCATCAGCGGGCTTTCCGCCCGCCAGATGTTCGACAATTCGGGCTATTGCTTGATCATCATCTGGGATCGTATACCATATTCCATCAGGATAAACTACACAGGAAATTCCTTGCTCACAGCGGTCTAAACAACCCGCTTTGTTGACTCTGACATCTTTGATTCCGGCGGCCTTAGCGGTTCGCTTAAGCCGTGTCATTACATCAAGAGAGTTCTTTGCAGCACAGCATTCCCTCGATTTTGTAGCGTCACGCTGATTTGTGCAAACAAAGGCGTGAAGCCGAAATCCATCCGACATCATTTCACCTTATATTTTGTCGAATTTCGCCGCGAGTACAAAATCTGATTCAGTAAGACCATTGATTTTGTGAGTCCAAATCATCGCTTTGATTCTACCCCAGCCCAATTCAAAATCAGCATGATGATCTTGTTCTTCACAAATCGCACCGGCGACATTGACAAATTGCAGGGCTGACACAAAATCAGAGAAGGTCCAAATCCGTTCTATGTGATGTGTATCGATTAGTTTCCAATCCGGATGAATCTGACCAATCATTCCCTCTGCTTCTTCAAGCCCCATCGGAGGAATTCCTCCCTTGCAGGGTATGCATTCTTTCTTCGCTAAGTCTGACATTCATCAGCCCCACAAATGGCTGTCATCCGAACCGCCGTCGGCTTGCCTCTCGGCTTGTTCAAGAACGTTCGATCGCCTTCTCATGTCCTCTTTTTCGAAGGTAAGTAATTCGTCGTCTTCAATATACGGCTTTCTCAAATGAGTAACAAGACGTACTTCCACTATCACATCTCTTGCAATTGAGCGGTATTGTCCATATTCGTCTAACATTTCTACAGCGTTACGGGAAGTTGCTAGTAACATCCCGCGAACCCATGGGTCATCGTCTGCTCTTAGTGCGCGTGCATCGATTAGTAATTTGATCAAATCATCCTTCCTAAGGCCGCTACGCCTATCGATTAGAGGTCCAAAGAACACATCCCCGCGGCCGTCTAGTTCCTCTGCACCATATTCTTCGGCAAATCGCTTCGCCCATGTCGGCAAATCGTCAATTCTCTTCCCGCGCCGTTCACCAGTCATGGGGTCGCGTGCGGTTCGCCATAGAAAAGCACGCTGATTGAAGAAGGATGGGTGCGGCCGCTAGAACGGAGGAGGGGCTGTGGCTTCTGTAGAGTGGCGTAAGATTCCAACGGTTCTCTATCCACAGGAAGTGCTAGACAAGGCATTCCGTCGCGCTGGTAAGCAATCAGACCTAGTAGAGGATCCCGACAAGTATCATAGGGTCCGAAAACAGATGGCCAGAATGGTACAGGCTGCAAGTGACACAATCGCCGAAACTCTGCTAAAATGGGTTGATCAGTGGCCGAGCCTTAATGCCCAGTCTGAATTTGACCAGGCCTTGGTTGACGCAGCCGTTGGGGCTGATGAATTTAGGCAAAATCTCGGTGCAATTCAGTGGGCCGCAGAGAGAGTTCGAAAAATAGCTGGAGAATCTCAGTCAAAGATGCTGAAATTCAGAAATATCGAGGCTTTCCACGAAGAAAGACGTCACGCCTATGGTAGAATGTCGTCAATTATCGAACAAATCGGAGATAACATCCTCTGGTTGGGAGAGGCTCGTAACATTCTGCGAGAATTACCTTCGATTGATGCCGCAGAGCCTTGTATTGTTGTCGCTGGAGCTCCGAATGTTGGAAAATCCGCTCTAATCTCAGAATTATCTAGTGGAGAGCCAGAAGTTGCCGCTTATCCATTTACTACAAAGCGGCTTCATGTCGGTCACTTTGAGCACCGTAGGAGAATCTACCAGATGGTCGATACGCCTGGACTTCTAGATCGACCAATGATTGAGCGTAATCCAATCGAGATGCAAGCCATCGCCGCTTTGGAAAATGTAGGTGACATTGTATTGTTCTTAGTCGACCCGTCTGAATCTAGTGGAATGAGTTTGGATGATCAACAACATCTACTAGGCGAAGTTCAAGATTTACTTGCTGAGCGTCCTCTTCTTCCGATCTATTCGAAGTCAGATTTGCATGAAGAGTCTGCAAATGAAATGTTGCGAATCAGTTCAATCACAGGCGATGGTATAGAGAAATTACGTGGCCGACTTATCGAATCCATAGCAGCTGATGAGGTAACGGATCCACTAGCGTTACCTGATACTTGGCACAGAGAAGTCGAAGAAATCGAGCCGGTTGGTTCACCTGAAGAAATTGAGGCTCGAAGGGAAGCAGCGATGAGAAATGCGCCTAAACCAAGGCGTGGTAGAAAGAAGTCATCCGATTGAATCGAATTCAATCAACTCGAAATTGAGCGCCACAGGTTACGCAGTATACGTTGTAGCCTCCAAAGGATGGAGGAAGGCCTTCGGCCCTTATTTCAGCACCACAAGAACGACACTCGGTTACTGCCACAACCAATCGAGAGAATACAGGTTCTTCAATTAGCCGACGAAGCGGGTAGTCCGTTGATTCAGGATTTGACGTATTTCTTCCAAAATAGTTCGATTGGATAAATCATTTCAACCGCACCGACCATCAATAGAATTCCGATTACCCCGAGGAGGAGTTCTCCAACGGTTGAAATGTGAATTGTGGAGGTAATTGTCACTACTTGGTCATCTAGATTTGATCCACCACGACCACCACTTGTGAAGCGATAGTCTCCGGGTTTTAGTGAGAATGTGAACTCATCCTCCTTCGTCGGGCCACCAGCGACAAATTCGAAGTCCTCCGCCTCGCAGGTAGTCAATCCATTGGAATCAGGGGGGCAGTTTTCAGCATATTTTGCATCTACCACCCCAATCCAAGCTTTTCGAGGCTCATCCCATTCAATATGTATCTTCACATCGAGTAAGTTGAATCCCCACGGAACATGGAAATCAGAACCCGTCATACCAACAGGACAACCTCCTGCATCATCATCCAAACATGGAACAGTGGTAGCTTGAACTCCAGTCTTATCAAGTTCTATTCCTACTAGACTCGCAGTAAGTAAAACAAGACAAATAAATCCAACGAATCCTGGTAGAACTCCAAGGACTCGCACCATCCGCATGATAATCTCTCTCTGCTGATTAGTGTTGAACCTAACTATACTAAGGGTCAGATTGAGGTTAAAATTGCTATTAGAATAGCAATTGCGGGAAATAGGTACAGCATGATAGTCAGCCGTTTACGGGAGGACTCTCTCTTTTCATATGTCGATTCACAATCCTCATCGCTACATACCGGAGGCTCCGCCTTAAGCGGAATTGGCGACCAACAGACCGAGCAGTGCCTGTGAGCAGAAACTCCCGAAGCACTACTAGTTCGCTTACTCCTACCTCGCTCACGAGCGGCGGTTTCCCTTGCTTGCGAAGCGGTCCGGGTAGCGGCTTTCGCAATTCTTTCTTTCCTACTCATAGAAATCACTCCTCTTCTTCACTTTCAACAATCGTTCCGTGGAAAGATTCTCCTTCGATTGCAGACTTGATTCTAGAATGATTTCTTCCATCCAATATACATAGCGTCAAATTTTCTTCGGTAGCGTCAGCGACCCCCATCGGATCCACAACTCCAGAAGGGCCCGCTTGGTTGTGTTCGGCGGGTCCAACAATTCCTTGCAATTCTTTGTGAGTAAGTGAGTCGTATGCATTCGCATCAGGATTGTCTCGAGGATCAGAGTCGTAGACTCTGTCGACATTTGTACAGATAATGCAACGCTCGGCCCCGCTAGCAATTGCTAGACGAATTGCAACTGCATCTG
Organism: uncultured Candidatus Poseidoniales archaeon; assembly: GCA_964556195.1. Lineage (GTDB taxonomy): Archaea > Thermoplasmatota > Poseidoniia > Poseidoniales > Thalassarchaeaceae > MGIIb-O1. The sequence continues at coordinate 15,930 of CAZKVK010000008.1, read as the reverse complement.
TAGTGTGCCCTGGTGTTGTGCCTCCCATGACCACTACTGGTCTTTCATCGAATAGCATCGTAGCCTCATTGATTGAATGTGGGATTGCACCAGAAACCATTACTCCCGCATCGGCTAGCGATTCTCTGACCATGGTGGCGTTTAGTCGAGTTGCTGCAATACCGATTCGGTCGAGCCTATCTTCGTTGTCGACGATGGGTCTAGCGAGGGCAATTCCTTCTCGTGCTGGGGCTCCTCCACCGACAACAATTCCAATTCGATCGTCTACCAAAACCCTGTCTCGAATTATGGAAACTAACTCCTCTAGCCAGGCGTGGCGCTCTTCGACCTCCGGCCTCAGAAGGCTGCCTCCCAGTGCAAGTACTATGGTCGCCATCGTGCATTCGGGGATGAGTGCCCCTTTCAATGCCTTCGCTGGATACGCGCGAGAGGGTTGAAATGCCCCTCACTGCGGCCTTGCGCCAAGAGGCTTAGCAATGGCAGATGACTTGGAGATGCAGCAGCGAAGACTGCGAACCAAGAAGACGCTAGAAGAGCTTCAGAACATGAGAGGTATGGGTACAGAGTTAGTTACTGTAATCATACCTCCAGACCGTCTCATCAGTGACGTTCGTGGCCAACTTGGTCAAGAAGCCGCTCAGGCCGCGAATATCAAGTCAAAATTAACCAAAAAGCATGTGGGTGATGCAATTGAATCGGCAATTTCAGTGTTGAATCGATACAAGAATGCGGGAGAGTATGGACTAGCTATTTTCGTTGGACACGTGATTGTTGGAAATAACAAAACTCGATTGGTTACGGTTGTAATTGATGACCCCCCTGAAATTTTCGGCTCTTTCCGCTATCGATGTGACTCTACTTTCGAACTAACCCAACTTGAAGACATGCTAATCGATCGTACCTCGTATGGTTTGTTTGTTATCGATAGAGGTGAGGCAGCCTACGGAATTGCAAGTGGAAAAAGAATCCATTGCCAAGAGGAATTACAGTCTAACATAATGGGGAAACATCGACAAGGTGGTCAATCAGCTCAGCGGTTCGAACGTTTAATCGAAGAAGCTGCTCATAAATTCTTCAAGCGCGCCACAGAGCATGCCTGCAATTACTGGCTTCCTAATCTGGCCGACATCAAAGGAATCATAGTCGGAGGACCCGGGCAGACGAAGGATTTCGTAGTCAAGAATGACTACTTCCATCATGAAGTAAAGAAATTAATTCGAGAACCATTTTTTGATGTGGGATATTCCAATGAGAGCGGTTTGAGGGAATTAGTACAACGCGCTGGCGCCCTTATGGACCAAATAGAATTGGAGGCTGAACGCGAATTAGTGGATAATTTCCTTCGCGAAGTAATGCAGGCGCACCCCAAAGCAACCTACGGCGAGATGATGATTAGATCGGCACTAGACCAAGGGGCTGTGGCTAATCTACTATTGTCTGAAGGCCTAAGGAAGAGACGCGTGGGATGGACTTGCAAGCCCTGCTCTAATCAATGGGAAGCTACACAAAATAGTCGCTCCGAAATACCTGATTGTCCGAAGTGCGGCTCGGAAGATGTCCGAGAAGATCCAGATAGAACTAGAGATATAATCGACGAATTGACAGAATTGGCTGGACATACCTCAGCAAAGGTCAGCCTTATTTCAATGGATTCTGAGGAAGGTGCGACACTACACACATCATTTGGAGGAATCGCCGCTTTGCTGAGGTACTCACTGACTTGAGGTTAGAATATGCGTGATTTAGTTGAAACAATTAGACCACTCCTCAGTTCGGTTATGTCTGATATAGGAGTTCCTGAATCTGATTGGAATAATCTACTTGCAAGCTCTACCGATTCAGCATTCGCCGATGTTGCAGTACCCTGTCATTCACTATCTAAGGTGCTGAGAAAGGCACCAAACGCAATTGCTGATGAAATTCTAGAAAATCTTGGTTCAACAACAGAAGGGATTTGTCAGGTTACTTCAGTAAACGGTTTCCTGAATTTTTCAGCTGAACCGAATTGGTTGTCTGAGTTATTGCAAGATGCTCTAACCGACGACAGACTGAGAGTATCAACAGAGGAACCTAGGGTTATTGTCATCGATTATTCATCACCAAATGTAGCGAAACATATGCACGTTGGTCACCTTCGCTCAACAGTAATTGGTGATGCACTAAATCGAATGTTGACTCATAAGGGTCACAGAGTAGTCGCTGAGAATCACATAGGAGATTGGGGCACTCCTTTCGGAATGCTAATCGAACATCTAATCGATATGGGTATTGATTCAGGCCCCGAGGATATCAATTTAAGCACATTTTATTCAGACGCAAGGGCGAAGTTCGATTCTAATTCTGAATTCGCATCCCGTTCAAGAGCCAGAGTAGTTAGGATGCAGGCCAGCGAGTCTGATACCATCGAATTATGGCAGATGCTTGTAGATAGGTCACTAATCCACTTCAACGAAGTTTACCAAAAAATGGGAGTATTGCTCTCTGACGACGATCTCGCAGGTGAATCGAAGTACGAATCGGCACTACCAGGGATTGTCGATAAACTTGCAGAGGCAGGATTACTTGAGGAAAGCGACGGGGCGAAAGTAGTCTATCTTGAAGGTTGGACAAATCGTGATGGTGATCCATTACCGCTAATCATCCAAAAGGCAGACGGAGGATACAATTATGCTACTAGCGACTTAGCTTGTATTTTGGATAGAATTGAGAATGTGGGTAGCCGTGACTTCCTTTACGTCGTCGGCGCCGAACAGGCACAGCATTTTGCGATGGTCTTTGAGGTTGCTAGAAGTGCTGGCTTCATGGATGAAGGAATAAATGCGATTCATGTTCCGTTTGGTTTGGTCATGGGAACTGACGGCAAGAAGTTGGCCAGTAGAACAGGGGGAGCAGTCCACCTCAATGATTTATTGATTGAGGCTGTAGAAAGGGCTGATACCATCGTTGCTGAGAAAAACCCTAGCCTATCTGATGAAGAAAGAGCAGGTGTTGCAAATATGCTCGGAATTGGGGCAATAAAATATGCTGATCTTTCAACAGACCGCAGTAATAATTACACATTCGAATGGGAAAAAATGCTTTCTTTCGACGGAAACACAGCACCGTATCTTCAGTATGCTCACGCAAGGATTTGTAGCATATTCTCCAAAGATGACATCGACAGAAATTCTACACGAGATGTCGAAATTACTTTGGTTCACGAACGCGAGACTGCCCTAGGTCGGGCATTGATTGGATTTCCAGAAGCGCTTGATTCCGCTTGTTTAAGTCACTCCCCTCACAAATTAGCCACACAGCTACACACTATCGCTCAAGCGTTCGCATCTTTCTACGAGTTTTGTCCGGTTCTTGGCTCTGAAGACGGAACAAGAGGTAGCAGGTTGGCACTATGTGACTTGACCGCTAGAACATTGCAAACAGGTCTCGATTTACTTGGAATCTCCTCACCTCAGAGAATGTAAGGTCACGCGACCTTGAAATTAGATATTCCCTCGCGACCTTATGGTCTCCGTAGGCGACATGGCACCTGACTTCGAATTGATGGCTTTTGACAAAACCATGGTCAGACTTTCTGACTCAATTGGTAACCGGGTTGTTTTACTGTTCTATCCTGCAGCATTTACTGGCGTTTGCACAAAAGAAATGTGTACAATTACTGATTCAATTAACAGAATGGAAGCCGCGGAGGCGGAAGTCTTCGGAATTTCTGTAGATGGTGTATTTGCCAACGCGGCCTTCGCTGATTCGAACGAAATTGGCTTCCCATTGCTCTCAGATACCAACCGACTGGCAACCCGAGCCTATGGAGTTGAGATTCCATTTGTCATGCCCGAATACACAGCATCTCAACGATCCGTTTTTGTGATTGATGAGGTTGGGAAAATATCCTATGCATGGGTTGCTGAAAATCCAGGTATTGAACCTGATTACGAAGCGATTCTAGAGCATTTAGAATCGTGATATTCAACCGCCATAGGCGAGGTAGTAAACCAATGATCCATAGATTATTCCAGAGATAGCTAGACTTTCTTCATTGAACCGGTCCATATTATCTAGATATGTGTGATACTCCTCAGACCCAGAGCCATAGCAAACTACCGCCTTACCGTATTTCTTTCCATCCGAATCATCTTCATCGATATTGTATACAAAGGGAGCATGGTCTGAATTGTAGGGCATTTCCGTATTTCCAAGTTTACGAATTTCGATATTGTAATGATCTGCAAGTTCAGGGTGTTGTTGTTTGAACTTATCAGAAATTCCTCGGATATGGTTTACGTCAGTGTTATGATTTCCAAACAAGGTAACGCCTGAATTCCTTTCCGCGTCGACGTGGTTCATGTCTAGATTGATGTATAGAAGAAGATTTTCGTAGAGGTTTTTCCGATGTTTATCTACCCACGCAGTAGATCCAAACAATCCCTCTTCTTCTCCCCCCCACGTGCAGAAGTAAATGGTATGCTTTGGAGTTCCCATTTGACTTTCAATTAATCCGAATTGTCGAGCCATCTCAAGCACAGTGGCGGTCCCTGAAGTATCGTCTACAGCACCTTGTGCCATGTAGACAGTGTCATGGTGTGCTCCAATGATAATCAAGGAATCAGATTCACCTTGTATAATTCCACAAGGAACTTTGACAGTAGCTTCGCCAGTATTCTCAACATAGGTCAATAATTCTAATCTTCCATCTTGATTAATGACATTGTCAATTATTGTCTGTCCAACACTTTTGCTGACCATGATGAATCCCATATTGATTGGTATATTGTCAATCGCTGAGATATCTACCGACTTAAAGTAGGGAACACAATCTCCTGAAACCAAGTTATCACAATTCTGTCTTTCATTGATTAGAATCAATCCTTCGACATCGTTTTCTGAAGCCCTCTTGAATAAGGCTGTATTCGATTCGGTTTCTTCGGTCATGTGTATCAATACAACAGCCCCTGCACCGCTAGCCCAGTCTGCACTTTCATTTCCATTGCCCATGTCTACAACATCGATGTCATCGACGTAGCGAATGAAAGCGGAGCCGGAATATCCTTGCAAAACGAAATCACTTCGGTGTTCAAAGTTAATGAAATCAGCATTTATGTCAGTAGTTCCACAGGCAAAAGCGGGGAAGGTTTCCCCTACGTCTCCTGCATGACAAATTCCCAATTCAGGTTCTTCATCTATAACGAACATTGGAACGTCAAAATCCTCTATTGTCGATGGAATACCCATCGAACTGAAGTTTGACTTGATGAATTCCGCAGTGTTGTGTTCCTCGATTGTTCCAGACATCCTACCTTCCCATTCCGGATGGCCAAGGTCGACTAGACTCTCCGCAAAGCCTCTAGCACTTGTAGAGTTGAAGTCAATTAATTGGTAATCGGGCTCGCCTTGTATCCAATCGATTACATCATCACCATAGAGAACTGCACTTCCCATAGTTCCAATTAACATAATTCCAATTACAGCCAAGACCGATACAGGAAGTTGTTTCAACCGTTCAACAAACCCTTGTCGAGAGAATGAACCTGAATCATCAACCATTTCTGCATCAAGAACATCATCCTGAGCGGAAAACCCCTCGAGTCTAGCGACTAAATCGACCTTCTTTCCACCAACCGCAAGACCTCGATTTTTGCACTCTTCTTTCAATTGTGCAACGGTGAGTGACCCCCAGTTCGTCATAGGATTCCTCAAATTCACGGCCTATGCCTCCCTCTTGAACCCAACCGGTAAAAGAGCGCTATTGCAATCGATTCACTGAGAGCCGATTTCATCTCCAGTCCAGCGTTTCCCAAGGTCATGGTCGATATTCAATTGATCAAGAATTCTAGCTACGATGAAGTCAACCATATCTTCAAGAGTCTGTGGTTGGTTGTAAAATCCAGGGCTGGCTGGAAGAATCACTACCCCCCATTCCGAGAGATTTGCCATAGCTCTGAGATGAGGAGTTGCATAGGGCGATTCCCTAGGTACTAAGATGAGTTTACGCCTTTCTTTCATTGCAACTAATGCACTTCTAGTTGCTAGATTATCTGAAATTCCACTTGCTATTTTACCAATTGTCGTTCCACTTGCCGGACAAACGATGTATGCGTCGAAGCGAGCAGACCCAGAAGCAGATTTCGCTGCAAGATTGTTGTTATTTTCTAAAATAACCGAATCATTGACTAAATCTTCTGGAGATTTACCACATTCCAGTTCTAGATTTAGCGCTCCCTCTCGAGTGACAATTAGGTGGGTTTTCCAACCAGCTTCGGTTAGAGATTGCAACAGCCGCACACCATAACGTGCTCCGGATGCGCCTGTGATTGCAACAACTGCTTTACCCATTCTCTCAACTCCATTTACGACCTCAGGCAATTGTTCGGTCCAATATCCACTACTTCTATTCATGTATTCAGAAAAATCGTAAATCAGAGATTTTCTTGTAATATTTTTGCCAGATATTCGTACTCTTCTATAGTATTGTAGAGATATGCAGAAATTCTGAAATATCTCATTTTATGGTGCGGCCAAGGGAACACTGGAACTTGAATCCCAAATTCATCAAGTAGTCTATTGTGAAGAGGATCACCCATTATGTCTGCACCTCCTGAATAAGTTCCAGGTAGGTCAATTGTGGCCATTGCAGAAATCATCGAATCTGGCGTTGGAGGCTCTGTACCCAAGGTCTCACATAGAACATTTCGTGCTCTCAAAGCAAGAGAGTTATTGTGTTCCATAATCTCATCAAATCCTCCTGATACCATTGATTGAAGGGTCTCTATAGATTTAGGAATACATAGAATCGCAGTAGGGTCTCTCGTTCCCTGCCAGTCAAATTCGAATCTGAATTTTTCTTGGGGGGATAAATCTGCATTGTGGCCATGACTAATGGTTAGAGGTTTAATTTCCTTTTTCTTATCCTCTCTGATGTGCAAGAATGCTGAACCTTTCGGGCTACAGAGCCATTTGTGACAATTCCCCGTAACCCAGGCCGCATCCAATTCTGACAAGTCCATAGGTACTATTCCTGGGCCATGTGCCGCATCAAGCAAAACATCGATCCCCTTCGACTGGAATTCCTTCACAAGTTTCTCGAACGGCATTCTAATTCCAGTGGGGCTAGTTACTGTGTCTACCATAGCAAGAACAGTTCTGGACGTTATTGCCTCTAGCAGTGGTTGAATGATATCTTCTTCTGATTCGCATCTAAATGGCAAATCAACAACAATAATCGTGGCACCCCATCTAGATGCGACAAAATCGATTGTATTCCAACATGCTTGATAGGAATGATTCGGTACGATTATTTCATCACCTTCCTCGAGGATTAAACTTCGTAGAACGGTATTCACTCCGCCAGTGGCATTTTGACAAAAGGTCATGCCGTCTGGGTCTGCATTGAGAAAATCTGACAGTTCTTGCCTTGCTCCGCCCATCATATCGAATGCCTTTCGTTCAAAGAATTGGACAGGATCTAATTCCATTTGTTCTCTAATCCGATTTTGCTCTTCCATAACCCCTATTGGAGTCGCTCCAAATGAACCATGGTTGAGGAAAATCACATCAGGGTCCAAAGACCAATATTTATCCAACCCACTTCTACTTGGTCTCAGACAACCAACTCCACAGTCCAAGCCTCAGGTAGCATTGGTACTCGGTTAAGATAGTATTCAGCATGAACTAGTAAGGCCTCCTCCAATCTTGCACGGTCTAGAACCCTCCCCTCTAGATCATGGGTGTGGCCAAGGGCTTGTAGCGAAGTGGTCATTCCAGCAGGAAGTCCGCAACAAGAAAGTGCCTCAACTCGGTCAGGTTCGGTGTTGTAATTTAGAGCAAGACCATGGCGACTTACCCAGTGCTTGAAGGCAAGTCCTATGGAACAGACTTTGTTACCTTCCAACCAAACACCCATCATTCTTTCATCACGATATCCTTCAATTCCACAATCTGTAAGAGCAGCCATAACCCAATCCTCAAGCCGATTGATTATGCTACGAACAGATTGTTCTCCAACCTGCCACTTGATTATCGGATAAACAACTAACTGACCAGGTCCATGATAGGTCATGCCTCCTCCACGATCTACAATCCTAGTTGGGTAATCTGATAGTGCTGGGTCCTCCAAAGCCCCATCTCTCTCTGCCTTAGGTCCAAGGGTTACGACCTCTGGATGTTGGACTAGGATCAAAGTGTCTGGAATCTCGTCCGATATTCGTTGTTTTTGTAGCCTAGACATCACAGTGTCGACGGATTCATGCGATTCAACATCGGCTCTAAGAATCCGCAGTTGTCGCAACTACTTCCCTCCATTTGTTGAATTATGCCGAATGAATAGCGTGGCCTAGGGTTTTCAAAACACCTTCATGGAAGGCTTCTGTCATGGTTGGGTGTGCGTGCACGGTATCCGCAATATCTTCCAACAGAGCACCCATTTCAAGCGCAAGGACGAATTCTCCGTGCAATTCAGCAACGTGGCTACCAACCGCTTGAATTCCAAGAATTATGTGATCTGATTCTCGAGCAGTAACTCGAATGAATCCCGCAGTCTTCTCAGCTTCTAACGTTAATGCTCGGCCGTTTGCTGCTAGTGGGAATTTACCTGTGATAATTATCTCACCTCTTTCCTTTGCTTCCTCAGGAGATAGTCCGACTGAGACGATTTCCGGCTCAGTAAACACGATTGCTGGAATCGCTACCTTGTCGAAATCTCGGTTGTGTCCGGCTAGGATTTCGGCTACCATTTCACCTTGAGCAGAAGCCTTGTGAGCCAACATAGGCTCACCGGCTACATCGCCGATCGCGTAAATGTCTGGCACATTGGTTCTACACTGTCGATCGATTCGAATGAACCGCCCTCCTGTGTCCCTTCTAACGCCCATATTCTCCAGCCCCCATCCTTTGGTATTGGGACTTCTGCCAACAGTAACTAACACCTTATCCACTTTGATTGTCTGTTCCTCTCCATCCTTCTCAAATGTCAAGTGAGCCTTACGACTAGCTCCTTTACCCTTGATTTCTGTACCACGCGCGAGAGCATTAGTGTGTACCGTGACCTTGTGTTTCTTCAACCAAATTTCTAGAGGTCTTCGAATCTCTTTATCCATAATTCCAAGAATGGAATCCATGCCTTCGACAACGGTTACATCAGTTCCCAATTTCGCTAGAGCACAACCTAATTCAAGTCCGATGTAACCTCCGCCTACAATCGCTGCAGATTTTGGTAATTTTTGTAAATCCAAAGCACCGGTCGAGGATAGGACAAACTCCTCATCACAGGGCATGAATGGTAGATCGATATGACTTGAACCAGTTGCGATAATGACATTTTCAGCTTCAATTTCAACAGAACCATCAGAAGTTTCTACTGTGCATTTCTTCGGTCCTGTAAAAGTAGCCCATCCCTTGACCAATTCCGCTCCAGCACCTTTCAGAAGCGCCTCTACACCTTTGTTCAAACGATCAACTATGGCATCTTTCCAATCGACCAACGCCGCCATATCAATTTCTGGTTTTGCCGCCACGGAGAGACCCATATGACCTCCTTCACTTGCGTGTTGTTGCAAAGCCTCGAATCTCTCAGCCGCATGGATAATCGCCTTACTTGGAATACAGCCTCTAATCAAGCAGGTTCCACCCGCTTTGTCGCCTTCCACAATCACCGTATCCAATCCTAATTGTGCACTACGTATTGCGGCGACATATCCTCCCGGACCTGCTCCTACAACGAGCACCTTACACTTGCGAGTATCAGTCATTTTCTCACCTCACATGAAGATTAGAGCCGGATGTTCAAGAAGTCGTTTGAGTGCCTGCACTAGCGCTGCCCCATTTGCACCGTCGACAATTCTATGGTCAAAAGAACTGGAAACATTCATCATTCTTCGAATCACAACTTCACCGTTACGTACTACAGGCATTTCTCGTGCCTTGTGAACACCTAGGATTGCTACCTCTGGGTGGTTGATAATTGGGGTCGCTCCAAGTCCGCCATCACGTCCTAGACTGGTAATTGTGAAGGTGGATCCAGTCAGGTCATCGAGGGATGCTGTACCGTCCCTAGCAGCCCCGGAAACCCTCTGCATTTCAGCCGCCGCCTGCCAGACATCCATGGCTTCAGTGTGCTTTACTACCGGCACGAATAGACCTCTATCAGTCTGCGTTGCAATTCCTAGGTTGACAGCTCCATATCTGCGAACGATTCCATTCGCCTCATCGTAGTGCCCGTTGCATTCAGGATGATTTGGCATGATTTTCGCAAGGGCCAGCATAATGAAAGGAAGGTATGTCAACTTCGGTTGCTCTCCTGACTTTGTAGCGTTGAGTAATTGACGTAATTCTTCCAACTCAGTAACGTCGATTTCTTCGAAGTATGAGAAGTGAGGGATGTGACGCTTTGAGACTGCCATGGCTTCTGCAATCTTTCTCCTTAATCCGACGACCTTGATTTCCTCAACATCAGTTCTTCGAGTTGTGTAAGCAATTGGTGCAGCACCCTGGACCATGCCTCCGGCGGCGATGAATGCGTCGAGGTCAGCGTGACGAATTCTACCTGCTGGCCCGCTACCGCGAACTGACAACAGGTCAACTCCTGCCTCGCGTGCACGTCTGCGAACTGCAGGGCTGGCCAGTGCCTTGCCTCCAGAACCACCAGCGCTTGCAGGGGGTGCGGAAACTGCTGGTAATGGATCCGGTGTTGAGATAGCAGGTACAGTTGGCGGCGCAACTGTTTCAGGTGCCGCCGGTGGCGAAGTTGCCTGATTTTCCGGCTCCGACTTTGCCTCTGGCTCAGCCGTTTTATTGGGTTCGGGCTCTGCTTCCTCGGCTGAAGTCCCTGAGGAACTTCCTCCTCCGAATTCCACCAATGCAGTTCCAACTGCGACCATTTCTCCCACGCCGCCGTGTAGAACGGCGATTGTTCCATCGTGAGGTGAGGGGATTGTAACTGTCGCCTTATCAGTCATCACATCCACAAGTGCATCATCTTCGGAGACAGAATCTCCAGCGGCTACGTGCCATTGCACGACTTCTCCTTCTACAACTCCTTCTCCGATATCCGGTAGTTTGAATACTCGATTCGACATTTTCATTCCTCTATTGTTTTCTTTATTGCATCGGCGATTCTCGCCGGACTGGGCATGTAATCCCATTCTGTTGTGTGCGGGAATGGTGTATCCCATCCCGTGACTCTCTCAATTGGGGCTTCTAGGTAGTAGAAGCATCGCTCCTGAACACTAGCAGCCATTTCCGCCCCAAATCCGCTGGTTTTTGGTGCTTCGTGAACGATTACACAGCGTCCTGTTTTCTCGATCGATTCGACTATAGCATCCTTGTCCCATGGTACTAGTGTTTGCAAGTCAATCAAATCGCAACTTACGCCACAATCCTTGATTGCTTGTTCACTAACATGAACCATAGCACCCCAAGTTATCACTGTGCAGTCAGTACCCTCCATAGCCAATCTAGCTTCGCCTAGAGGTACGGTGTAATGCGCCTCGGGAACTTCGGCTTCTGGGTGGTCTTTCCAGGTTGGAACATTGTGTGGATCTCCATAGAATGGTCCACGATAACAACGTTTGGGCTCGAATACGACAACTGGATCGTTTGATTCAATTGCGGAAATTAGCAGTCCTTTGGAATTGTAAGGGGTTGAGGTGTATACTACATTTATTCCCGCTGTGTGAGTAAATTGAGACTCCGGACTCTGAGAGTGATGGTGGCCACCTCGAATTCCACCCCCTGCAGGGGTTCTAATTGTAAGTGGGCACCAAAATTCCCCTCCTGAACGATGCCTAACTTTGGCAATCTCGTTGACGATTTGGTCGTAGGCTGGAAATATGTAATCTGCAAATTGAATTTCTGCTACCGGTCGTAAACCATTGATTCCCATGCCAAATGCGATTGCAGCAATACCTCCTTCGGAGAGAGGCGTATCGAAAACCCGATGGGCGCCATGTTTTTCTTGCAGACCATCGGAGGTTCGAAACACTCCTCCAAAGTATCCTGCATCTTCGCCGAAGAAAATTACATCAGGGTCTTTTTCCAGCATGATGTCAAGAGCTGAATTGACCGCTTGAACAATATTCATTTCAGCCATTTCAGTCAACACTCCATTTCTTCATTTCATCCCACTGTTCTTGCAGATGCCATGGAACTTGTTCGTATACTTCGGTGAAAATTGTGTCAGCAGAAGGATAAGGTCCGTTTGCTAGGTCTCCATAAGTCACCGCTTCCTTGTAAGCGGCCATAACCTCGCCATCGACTCTTTCTTCCAATTCCTTCTGCTGCTCTTCCGACCACTCTCCGATTTTAACTAGATGTTGCACTAATCGATCGACTGGGTCGCCACCAGGCCAAGCTTCGTGTTCATCGCCTGGCCGATATCTACTGGGATCGTCACTTGAAGAGTGAGCACCAGCGCGGTATGTAAGCACCTCAATATGTGTTGCCCCCTCTCCTGCTGCGGCGCGTTCTCTTGCCCATTTTGTAACCGAATATAGAGCTAGGAAGTCATTTCCATCAACTCTCATCGAAGGTACGTTGTATGCCAACCCTCTTGCGGCGAATGTAGGGTTCCCACTTGCTAGGTTAGCGTGGGTGGAAATCGCCCATTGATTGTTGACAATATTGAGAATTACTGGTGGTTTGAATACAGAAGCAAAATTCAGCGCATAATGGTAATCTCCTTCAGCGCTTGAACCATCTCCTATCCATGTGATACAGCATTCATCTAGAGCCTTGTATTGGGATGCCATTGCAACTCCAACAGCTTGGCTGAATTGGGTTCCGACTGGGCTAGATACAGAAATATAACGTCCATCACGATAGGTGTAGTGAACAGGCATTTGCCTACCTTTGACGTTGTCTTCTTCGTTACCGATACAGTGATTGATCATACTGACCATGTCTCTACCTCTTACGAATTGTGCCCCTGGTTGTCTGTAAGTTGGGAATATCCAATCCTGAGTTTCTAGAGCCATTGTTTGAGCGATAGCTACAGCCTCTTCTCCGAATGAGCGCATATAGAATGATAATTTTCCAGTACGCTGCATTTTCATCATCCGATCATCGAATATTCGCATGCGAATCATATATTCTAAGCCTTCACGAAGCTCATCAGGAGTTAATTCTGGGTTCCAAGGACCACTAGCATTACCTTCGAAATCTAGTACTCTGACAAGCCCATATGCGTGATCTGTAGTATCAGAGGCATTACACTTGATTGGGTCCGGTCTAGGGAGGTCTCCAGGTTCGTTTTCAAACGGCGCGAAACTGGCCTTCTCCCCGGGCCGGAACGGGGCAGAGGGTACATGCAGAGTAACTTGCTTCTTCTTTTTAGCCGCCAAAATTATACCTCAATAATCGTTCATATTGTTTGGTGTTCTGAGGACAACCTAACCTCATTGTTAGCAAGTAAATCCTTGTCAGGATTCAAATTACTAATCGCCGAACCTGTAGAATCTCTTGTGACTACTGACTCTCCTCCCATCGCTTCTTCCCAAAGCAATCCTGCTCGATAGGATGAGCGTACTAATGGCCCACTTGCAACCGCAGTGAAACCCATCTCTCGAGCCGCCTGATCCCACCCGGCGAAGGTTGCTGGTTCAGGAAATCTGTCGACTGCAAGATGCTTCCAACTCGGTTGTAGATATTGGCCCAGAGTGATTAGTTCGACCTCCACCTCTCTAAGCAGTTGCATTGCATCAACAACTTCTTCATTAGTTTCTCCGACTCCTACCATTATGCTGGATTTGAGTGGAAGATCAGGTCGTAATCGCTTGGCTTCTTTTAGTATCTTAAGCGATTTCTCAAAGGAAGCGCGAGGGTCGCGAACATTGGAATCTAGCCTAGGCACGCATTCCACATTGTGGGCAAAGACTCTGAGTGGTAGGTCATGAAGTAGGCTCGCTAGAGCCTCTAGATTCCCATCCAGGTCGGAACAAAGTAATTCCAGTCCAACATCGGGGCATCTCTCGTGTACAGCTAGGATACAATTTCGATAATGTTCAGCGCCTCCGTCTGCTAAGTCGTCGCGATTAACGACAGTGATTACTGCGTGACTAACTCCCATTCTGTCAACCGCCTCAGCAAGTTCGGTAGGTTCGTTAGGATTCAGTGCGGGAGGGGTTTTCTTAGTGCCTACTGCACAGAATCTACAGCCTCGAGTGCAAACCTCACCTGCAATCATGAAAGTCGCTGTCCCTCTGCCCCAACAATCGTGGATGTTTGGACATCGAGCCTCTTCACAAACTGTGTGTAATCCATGTTCTTGTACATTGGATTTTGTCTCGTTAAATCGACTTTGGGCACTGCCAGTAGGTAGAGTGGTTCTGAACCAAGAAGGAAGTCGCTTTCTTTCCGCTTTCCGGCGCTCTTCAGCACTCATTCTTGCAGGACCACCGCAACCGCCGGCTGAGACTTCAGCGCCATCTGCTTGGGGCAGCGGTACACCCATCGAATACGAGGAGTAGACATACGGCGTTAATCGTTCGCCTCATACCTCTAGATGAGGTCTTTCAAAACGAGGAGAGATATACGAGACTTGACTCGGAAGGATAGATGGCTCGCAGTGCTGCACTCGTGACAGGAGGAGCAAAGAGAATTGGCGCTGCAATTTGTCTTCACCTAGCACAAAAAGGCCACTCAGTGGCAGTTCACCACAATTCATCATCGGAGGCTGCCGAGCAACTAGCAGGGAGTATTAGAGGATTGGGTGTTGAGGCTTGCACCGTTAAGGGCGATTTATCGAATCCGGAAGAAGTCACGAAAATCATCTCTGAAGCATCTTCGAAAATCGGACCTATTCAGCACCTAGTGAACAACGCTTCAAAATTCGAACATGATGATCTGCAAAGTTTCGATACTAACTCTTGGAATTCACATATGGATGTGAATGCTAAGGCACCCCTGATGTTGACTCGTGGATTATTACAAAATCTACCTGAAGATATGACTGGATCAGTAGTTAATATTCTCGATCAGAAAATCGCCTCGCCTAATCCAGACCACATTTCCTACACAGCCTCTCGCTATGCCTTGCTAGGAATTACCGAGGCTCTTGCACGAGGTCTTGCCCCTAGCCTCAGGATTAACGCCATTGCCCCTGGTCACACCCTAGCCAGCCCGGACCAAACAGAAGAAGGATTCAATCGTGCACAAACAGAAAGCCCTCTCGGATACGGCCCATCTCCCGACGATATTGCTCAGGCGGTTGGTTTCCTTATCGAAGCAAAATCGATCACTGGACAGGTGATTTTTGTCGATGCGGGAGAAAGATTCCTGTCTAGAAGTCGAGACGTTGTGTTTGAAACGGAGGAGGGTGCATGACTTCACATTCGGAAGCGCTAATGCAAATTATATCTCAAAATCAAGCGGTTACCGCTCTATTCCTCGAGCAGGTTATTCGAGAGGTCGACATAGGTGTTCATGACCATGAATTTGGTTCACCACAGCGTCTTTCTTTCGACATTTATGTGATGGTATCTGGCGATAGTGCTCCGGAAGATGATGAAATATCTGAAGTTTTAGATTACGAATACCTAATCTCCGCATTAGAAGAGACTCTGAATTTGCCACGTGCCTCCCTTTTGGAAACTCTAGCAAATCGATTACTGAACCGAATATTAAAGCCGACTTCGGTTGAAGCCGCGACGGTTGTAATTACTAAACTAGACGTCTTAGATGGAGATGGCCAATTAGGCTGTTCAATTACCCGAATGAAATAGTGGTGCAGGGGGTGGGATTTGAACCCACGAAGCTCTATGCACCGGAGCTTAAGTCCGGCCCCTTTGACCAGCTCGGGTACCCCTGCGAGGTCTCTGAGCACCTAATCAGACTTGAAACGAGCGGAGTTTACGCCCCCTCTTGGGGGCGTGTCAAAACCGATGCCTGAAGCGCTCGGACCTCACGAACGCTTTAACACCCCTCCGAGTGCCGATAGGCGATGAGTGC
>CAZKVK010000007.1:0-48675 GCA_964556195.1 uncultured Candidatus Poseidoniales archaeon | reverse complement strand
AGTTGAGGGAGCAGGAGGGTCGCTGACAGTGCCAGACACTGAGGAAAGTCCCCTCTCCAAGATGCAAGCGGTCCGGCGCAAGCCGGAGGTCCGGGAGGGCCGGCTCTGCAACAGAAACGTCCCGCGCCAGGCGTACGGTGATCCCGTAAGGGTGAGGTTTCCTGATCGCGGCTGGAACGAGCAACCCCGCTGGAGCAAGTCCAAGCAGGCCCGTAATGCATCGACAGGGCCGGGTAGGATGCATAGTTGAATGCGACCAGCCAGAAGGTGAACAGAAAGGGGCTTACTCCCTGCACCCTCGCTCAATTCAATTAGTGAAAACTAGGCTATTCTAGCGTTGCCTCAAGAACGCTGGATGTTTCTAAGGCTCCACTATCCTCGTAATCCAACCAAGACCCTTGTCCTAACAATCTTGAACGTAATTCGTGCCAAGCAACGATGAAACTCGGCAACAGAATGCTTGAGGTCAATAGTGCTAGAATTAGAAGTGACATCATCAAAACGAAGAAATTCTGCAATCCGGGAATTTCTACAAACAATCCAGCTGAAAGCCCGGCACAGGTTGTAGTAGTAGTTTCAAAGATTGTTTGACCAGTTCTCGAAACAGATTTGACGATTCCAGCAGGAGTTTCTCCCTCATCTTTGATTCTGTCAATAATATGTATAGAATCGTCCACCCCAATACCGAATACAAGTGTTCCAACCATGGCCGTGAAGAAGTTCACATTGACCGAACCCTGACGCATCAACAACGGTTGCCATAATACAACAACAGCAACTGCTGCCATAGTGAAAGTCGCTAATCTAGGAGAGCGGAATAAAATCATCATAGTGATTAGAAGAATGAACATTGTAGCGATTGTTGTTTCGCTCTGAGCTTTTTGGATTCCAGAATTAATATCGATACTTACCGGCAATCCTCCAGTCAACTTCGAATTAATAACGCCTTGAATACCGAGAGCGGAACAAGAAAGGGCATCTGGACAATCACCATTTCCATCTAGATGGTCATCAATGGCATTTCTGAGAGGGGTAGCGTCGTTCAAATTGATGTAAGGTTGTGTCACGTAAACTAGAGTCTTAGTTTCGCAAGGTGTTGAACCTTGACACAGGTCTTGATCGGCATTCATCAGCATACTACGGATTTCAGGACTCAATGTATCAAGTGCGATATTTACCATATCTTCTCTACTGCTAGCAGAATATCCCCAACATTCAGGGCGAAGGGGATTGGTTGATTCATCCCAGCATTCATCGTGTAATAATTCCCAAAGGGTTCGATCGTAGACCTCTAAACCAGATATGTTGACATCAACATGAATTGCTTTTAGGATATTTACCAAGCTGATACTAGAGGTCTGCGGAACATTATTGATTTTATTTTCCTGCATTTTGTCTATGGCGTCGAGGATTGGTAAGTCCCTAATTGGGGCGGTGGAATTCACCGGACCTCTTGCCTCGGCGTCGACGATGAACATATTCGTTTGACCTCCTTGGAAAACGAAACTATATTCCCTCAGTGCGTCATAACTAGCGATATTTGGAGGAACCTCATCGGAGGAACCGGTAAGCGGTTTACCCATCTCTTCCTCTAGGATGGCAACACCCCCTGCCGTAGAAATCATCGCAACCAGCAAAACAACAAGGGTTGTCTTTACTGGCAACTCACCGATTTTCAGCCAAATATCAGATTCGAAAGCAAGAAGGATTGTGCCCCCAAAGAAGCTACCAAAGAATATGGAATTTCCAAGCGTAGTGGTTCCTTGAGTATAGAGTGTAACTCCAGCAGCAAGAGCCACTATGGCTGAAATAAACAGTGTTTGTATAGTGGGCATTTCAAAGTTAACATCGGTCTTTCTATATCGGAAAATATGCACCAATGCAGGAACCATCACCATCGAAAGTAGGAAGGTTATCGATATACCCAACAACAGTGTAACTCCCACAGTCCTCATAGGATGTATTGGAACCAAAGATTGCCAAGTTAAAACACTGAATCCAATAATTGTAGTAATCGCGGAAAGGAAAATTGCATGACCAGTAGTTTGTGCCGCTCTTACCGTAGCAGTGAGGCTAATTACAGGATCCCAAGGGTCTAGGTCATTTGTCGAAAATCCATCTCTTTCTTGTTTCCAAGATTCCTCTAGACGTTCCTCAAGTAATTCTTTACGATTCTCTTCAATTCTATTGGTAAAATGCAGCGCATAATCAACTCCGAGGCCAACTAAAATTGGGCCTGCTGAAATAATCATCGGAGTCAATGTGATATCTGCTAATACAGTAGTTCCGAATGTAATCGCCAAACTCATTGCAATAGGCAAACCGCAGATAATTATTACCTTGGGATTACGATGTAATATCAACATAGTAATGGCAACTAGGAGGCCTGCTATCGGCAACATAACTTTGACCAACTGATTGTAAATTTCGTTCGAAACATCTTGAACCACGGGAGTGAGGCCCGTTACTGTAGTTGCATTACGTTCTGGGCGATCTTTTGCAATAGATTCAGCCTCAGAAATTATTCTCTGAGTAACACCTACTGCTTCTGAGGTAGATGATAATTTGGGGTTTTTCTCCCTTGCCTCTTCTAGCCAGAGAGAATGTATTTCGGTACTAACTGATGAAGACATTAGCTCTCCTTCGTAAATACGGTTGCAAAGCTCACAATTTGCATCATTGGCTCGTTTAATCAATTCCTTTGTATAATGAATGAAGGCCTGATGGTCCTGTACTTGTCCATCTTTCTTGTCTTGTCTGGCAGGAATATCAGTTCCATCCATGTCATACTTAAGTCCGAGAATAATCACTCCCGTATCCCAAATTCCATCTCCGTCATTATTGAAATCTCCATCTCCATTTTCATCCAATAAAGGATGGTCTTGGGTATCCATAACAAATGAAGATAGTAGGCTCTCAGTTTGAGACACTAGGTTGTCGACACGGTCCTGATCATCCGGAATACTGTAATCATTTTCTGGATTTAATTGAGATGCTGAACATCCAAGTTCCCCTGTTGAAATCGGTATGCTGTTGTATTTTTCAACAGCGCAATTGAATCTATGACTTGCGGAGTTTGCTTCTTTGATAACTTGTGCTGCAGATAATACCCAAACAACACCATCGATTTGTCCACGGTCGTCCTTGTGTTCGTCGAGACCCGATCCATAGCCCCCTTCGCCACGATTATTGTCATCACCTTCTAACCAAGATAACTGTTGTAAAATATCGACATTGGTGATGTTTTCAGTACCTCTACAATTGTAATCTCCATCGTCTGCAGGACCGGAACTAATTGGGCATTCTTCGTAAATGGCATTATTTGTCTGCACATACAGAATCATAATATCCGTGGCCCATTGAGTTCGAACCTGTTTGAGAAGATCTGTTGATTCTGCATTATCGGGAAGATATATTTCCACATCTTTGTCTATTTGTTGTCCAAAATCTAGAGCATCTCGACCAACTAATACAGTTGCAATTACTAGTAGAGCTACGATAAGTCCAGGGCTACGAAGAATTGCCGAATACCAAAACTCAGTCAGGCGCTGAGCTATTGCATGGCCTCGTTTAGCACCGGCGTTTAGCAAGTAATCCCCATAGTCTACTACATCACCAACCGGAGACGAGTCGATAGTCTGGATAACCTTCACTCCAGCCTCTTTGATGGGCTGTAATCGCTCGAAGAAACGCTCCCAAAATATCGCTTCATCATCGCGCTCGTCATCAGGCACGAGGATGTTGCCCCCACATAGGCCACATGAAGCAATCGCAAGAGTGTTTGCTGGCAAGCTATTTTCGGAACTCTTCGCCGAACGGCTGAAAGTGAATGAGCATCTCCAACCTGTGTTTATCATGGCTCGCAGGCGCAGGCAACTTGAACCAAAAGGCAAGGATGAAGATGTCCGAATGATGGCCGGACTAATTACAGCTGGAGTCGTTAGCATAGTTATCGTGGCTTCAATGTTTATTGCTCCACCTGCAAATGTTGGACCAGAGGAAGGTTCCCTTGCCCCAGATTTCGTTGCATCGGCTTACAACGGAGGAAATTGGGAGGATGTTAGACTCAGCCAGTTATATGATGGTCGTTTAGTGCTGATTACATTCCTAGATACTGATTGCCCTCACTGCTGGACAGAAGCCGAATACCTCTCCGAAATTTATGAAAACACAGGTGGTGATGTTATGTTCATCACTATCGCAGTTGAATTATCAATTACAGGGCACGAAAGTAGTAAAGAAGAGATTGCTGCATTCAGAGACAAAACCCAATTTGGGGACAACCAAAATAATGGCGATGGTTGTTATTCTGGTAGGAAGAACTGCGCTGAAAGACCAGGGGCTCCACACTCATGGATGTATGTTGATGATCTAGGATCTACAATCGCCAGTAAATGGGAACTTCCTGGAACGCCATTCAATGTAATTTTAGATGGTGCAGGAACTGTTTTGTGGAATCAGGCACAGACAGAAAATCACCCTCCTGGAGAAGATATGGGAGATGCACTATTGCGCCTATTGCAAGAGGGTGAGTGAATGGCTAACCCTTTGGCAGACCCCGTACTATTGTTTTTCATCGCAGGCTTATTTACCTCAGGCTATCTATTAGCCGATGGTAGACGCAAAAAAGGCTTAGAAGGGACAAAACGAATGCTAGATGGAAGCCTCGCCTTTACCACAACTGGACTTCTTGGTTCTGCTTGGACATGGATTATCTACAACGATATGATTAGTAATCCGCTTGGTGGGGAATTTTGTGCTACTGAAGGAGTTGTTCAATGTGGATCAGTAATCGGCGACCCTCGGTATAACAATTTCTTTGGAATATCTTGGGGAATGCTTGGTTTAACTGCATTTACAGCATTATTTTTCCTAATATTATGTATTCGAATGGATCCGTTAGCTAAGTGGTCTGAACAATATACCAATTATGCTTGGTGGCTAGGTCTTGCAGGAGTTCCATTCCTATTCATTTTAATTGGGATTGAGGTGTTTGTTGTTCAGCACATTTGTCCATTTTGTACAATTGCCCATCTCGCACTAATTGGCTACCTTATTGCCGTCTGGATGCTAAGGGAGCGAAGAGAAAGAAGTGCTTGGTATTGAAGTAAATTATATCGTATATTGTATAGAAAAACGAAGAGCATCAATCTGACGATTCGGCGAATGGCTCAAAGTAGATGCCTAGGTGGCGCGACCATGGAACTAGTCACTGGAGGGGCCGGATTCATCGGCTCACACCTAGTGGACACATTGGTCGCTCAGGGAAAGAGAGTCCGTGTATTGGATAATTTTTCTAGTGGTAGAGAAGATTTTCTTTCGCACCATCAAGATTCAGATATGGTGGATATAGTCAAAGCGGATTTACTCGATATTGATGCGATAAAATCTGCTATGGGTGGTATCGAAACCGTTCACCACTTAGCTGCGAATCCCGACATCCGATTGGGAACTGAAGTCACAGATACCGACCTACGCCAAGGTACTGTTGCAACTTACAATGTGTTGGAGGCAATGAGAAATTCCGGTGTTAAACGGATTTCTTTTTCGTCCTCGAGCGCGATTTATGGGGAAGCAAGTTTAATGCCCACACCAGAAACATACGGACCTGTCAAGCCTATCTCCCTATATGGGGCAAGTAAATTAGCTAGTGAAGCACTAATTACCGCTTGGTGTGGGACGTTTGGTGCAAAGTCTTGGATTCATCGATTTGCCAATATAGTCGGACCAAGAGGAACACATGGTGTAATTTACGATTTTATTCACAAATTGAAGAAAGACCCTAGTCGATTGGAAGTTCTAGGTAACGGGCTACAAGAGAAATCGTACATGTCTGCGGAAGATTGTGTTAAAGCAATGGTGCACCTAGTAGACGAAACCGATGATGCAGTAAATCTCTACAACCTAGGAACTGGCGATACTTGTTCAGTGCGAAGAATTGCTGAAATTGTTGTCGAAGAGTCTGGCCTAGAAGGGGTTTCGATAGAATACACCGGTGGAGATCGTGGCTGGGCTGGAGATGTTCCAAAAACCAGTTTGGATGTAGATTATTTGTTCTCAACCGGATTTGTTCCAAATATGCAATCAGAGGCTGCAATACGGCATACTGCAAGAGCCTTGATTGACGAAATTGGCCTGTGAGTTAAACAAGAATTGCAAAATTCGCGCCTCGGATTCATAACTGATGGGCTTGACGAATGGACATGAGTAAGCGCTGGTATCAAGAGAATCGGCGCGACCCATGGCGCAGACAAGCCAAGTCGAAAGGATACAGATCTCGTTCTGCATACAAACTGAAGCAAATTCAAGAGAAGTTCCAACTAATTCGAGAGTCTGATGTCATTCTCGATGTTGGTTGTCATCCGGGCGGATGGACGCAGGTTTCTGTTGAGGAAACCGGTCCAGAAGGTTTGGTAATTGGGGTTGATTTGAAATCTACCTCTCCGGTTGAAGGTGCGAATATAATTCAAGGAAATATTTCACAGAAAGAGACCATTGATAGAATTGAGGAATTGCTAGATGGAAGGGAATTGAATGTTGTATTATCTGACATTTCACCAAAATTAACTGGCAGATATGATACCGACCAGGCTATTTCTCTAGAGCTGTCGACTATGACTCTTGATGTGGCTATGGGTATGTTATCCCCCGGTGGTGCATTTGTCACCAAAATATTCCAGGGTGTGGGAATTGAAGGATTGATTTTGGCTGCAAAAGACCGTTTCGCCATTGTTCAGAGATTTGCGCCCATGGCTAGTCGTAACGCCTCCTCTGAAACCTATCTAGTCTGTCGTAACCGATTACCTAAACCACGAAAGGGGGCGCGTGGGAAGAGCGCATATTCACAGGTTCAACGACATCTTACGGAAGTCGGAGTGAATGTCGAGGATGATGATGAACAGCAGGAAATTGTCAGTGGTTTTCGGAAGGTGACAAAGAATGAAGAGGAGTGAGAAATTCACAGACAATAATCCCCTTTGGGAACATCTAGTTACTCTGATTCTCTATCGTAAGGGATGATATTCTGCCACTCAGAAGCATCTGAACGAGCCACAATAGCCTCTACCCAATCGGTATCTGAGCAATTGAATACCTCGTGAGGGAGCCCTGGCTCGATGTAGAACATATCTCCTGCATTATGAACTATAGATTTTCTACAACCAGGTCCAAATTCATGTCTAACAGACCCTTTCAGTAGGAATATCATCACATCGAAGTCGACGTGGATGTGAGCTTTTGCTATACCTCCTGGTGGGATGTATGCCTTATTCATCGATAGGGCAGTAGAGGGGGTATTCTTTCCAGAAAGGCCCGCACCGTATTCGATATTATTCCAACCTCGAACTTTGTCTACATCGCGTAGACCATGTATTCCACCTGCATCTTCGATATACTTCGATAAGTCGACTTGTTCCCCTGTGAGTGAAATTTCAGATTCGCCCATCATTATCTCCGAGATATCGTAAAGGCCTACTGATTTCAACCCATTCCAAGTCAGAAATCCGCATACTGAGCCAAAGTAGTGACCATCTATTCGTCGGTCAACGCTAAAAGGGGGAGGTGGCTCGCCCGCCTCGCTGAGGGACAACGTAATGGCAGCAAGAACCAACATCTGCACCTCCTCTGGTCTTCCTTTGGTGGAGGACAAGAGCACTTCATTCCCATGCCCAGAGTGTGGGGGTTCCATTGGACGAAGCGAAAGATGTCGGGTTCAGGCAGTTGCCTATGTGTGCCCAAATTGCGGTTTTGAGGGTCCCTGATTCCTCGCTAGGTGGTTCTACATGGGTCATGTTGTCGTTAAGTACAAGGTTACTATTAATCAGCCAGAAGAAGGAAGGCCAGATTACGAGGGAATCGCTGACACAATTTCCTCTATGGAAGAAGTCCAAGCATGTGAGATTAAACCTCTAGCATTTGGTATGATGTTCATAGAAGTTCAAGCAGTTCTCGGAGAAGGTGAAGGAATTGTTGATGGGTTTGAATCAAGAGTCAGAGAAATCGACGAGGATGTCGGACAAATAGAAGCTCTAGAAATGGGCCGTCTCTGATTAATAATGATCGAGCGGAGACCGCATGAATTCACGCATCAACACGGTAGCGTAGGTTCCTGGAGGCAAGGTGAATCGAAGTCTCAAATTTGCACCCTCGGGGTGCCACCTGTCTGCCTCACTAGGCCCTTCTTCCCAACGAACGGAAAAAGAGTCCTCTGAAAGCAAAGTTGCCTCCTCAACGTTGAAGTCTCGGAATGCTACACTCAAGGGGCGTCTAGTGCCGTTAGTGGAAAGATTTGGAATTCTAGCGACCCGCCATTCAATGCCATCTAATTCTGTAGTTTGAAGTGCCTTGGCCTCAATCTTTCCAGGTTCTCCTTCTGCTAAACTTGCATCTTGTCCTGGTAACGGTCCTGTAACTGCAAGTCTGCCGAGTCTACAATTTCTTTTACATCTCTCAAGATTGGTTTCTGTGACCAAAGCCATCTTAGATACATCAACTCGACCATTGACTTTTATTGGTGCAACTAAATCACCCAATTCGGGTACAAGCAAGTCCAAACCAGCCGTAAGACGTCCAGCTAATGAGTGATTGAAAGCCAATGATTGAAGAGAATGGATTGTCAATAGTTGTAGTGAGGGAGGTAGTGCTCTGAATGCCTTTAGGTAATTTTCTGGATTTTCTGCTAAAGTCTCCAAAATGCTCTTTTCATATCCTAAGTGATTGGGGGCTATGTCTAAACATGCAGTCGCATCCTTGGTATCTAACCACATTTTTCGGAATGTGCTTACCTCATCTGTCATTCTAGTTCCTGGCATTCCCAGATAGAGATCTACAGCCTTCTCATAATCACCTTCAACAACCGCCCGTCCAACCTTAGGGGTGACGGGTCTAGTTGCTCCAAACCTCTGTGGGCCAATCCAATTTGGAAAAGCATCGTCACCTAAGCGGTGGGCCATACCTTGGCGGATCTCTAAGACTCTCCTCATCGCTTCTTTAGCATCGAGTGGTGAACCGTCAATATCACAACATCCTCGTACTGTAATTGTGAATCGATTCCCATCGTGGTCACTCATTCCGACCTTTTGGTGTGTGCGCCCCAAGATTTCCAATTCAGTATCTGGAATCTCAACCGATTCTACCTTATGTCTAGGAGCATCGATAACTAATAATTGGGTTGTGACTGCTCTTTTGTCCTTGAGTCCAGAAGAAAATATACGATTTCGACTTATTCCACAAGCACCTGCTAATCTACGCAAGTAGCGATTGGTTTCCCAATTACGAAGTGTCGCCCTTACAACCGTGAACCTGCCCTTATTATCTAGGGCAGGAGTTCGGGAAACTTCCTCCACTCTAAAGTCTTCAATTCTAACTTTGAGTAAACCACCAATGCCTGGGCCATCATGGGCCCAACCATCTAGACCTAGATATCTCTCGATATCCGCATCATTTCCTAATTCAAATGTGGCTTTAGCCAAAATTTCACCGCCCTCAGAAGCTGAGGCCGGCGAACTCCTTCGCTATGTCGGAACAGAGATCCTTCACAATCTTGTCCGCCTTGGCTCCCTTCTTGACTCGAACATATAGTTCAGGTTCGTCAAGATCAGGGTGCCCGGTGAAGAAATTCGCATACTCGACCTTGTCATTAGCATTCAAGCGGGACCTGAACAATTGCAGTGTAGAGTGGTCCTCGCCAATCAGACGCAGTCGGATTTCGGATCCCTCGTTCTTGAGTACCTTCACTGGCATGACGAGCGCGCCACCGGACCCTCCCTTTTGAGGCCTTTCATCAGATTGCTGGACCCAAGGGGTCCAATTCACTGCTTGAATTATTTAGCGGTTGGTGATGGGAACATCAATGCTTGACGCACCTCGGCTAGAGAATCGCGTTGCTGCGGCCTTCGAAAAATCGGCTCCTGCAATTGTCGTCGTCAGTATATTGCTAACCATTGTTACTGGTCTTGCTTTGAGCCCTATGCCAGAGTTTCAAACGGATCTCTCCGCCTTTGCTCCTGAATCAGACGCTGATGCCGCGATTGAAAGAATGGATGAGGTTATGCCACCTTCTCCGCACCGCATATATGTTCATATCGAACCAACACAGGATGGGGCTAATGTTCTGGAGATCGGGGCCCTGCAGCAACTGCATACCGATCTTGAGGCAGTGAACTCACTATCCACCTCTAATGAAAACTTCGTGACTTCACACATCAACGTTGCTCAAATTCTGCAAGTGGCACTAGACGAAAGGGATGAGGAAGACCGTAGTCTTTCCGAATTCAATAATTGGGAAGAATTACTTCAAGCGATTGTTACAGACGAAGAATGCACTGATGCAATTGGTGAAGACAGGGCAATTGCCACCGCTTCGTTTGCCCGTTCTGTGATGCTTCACTCCGATTTTGACCACGAACCAATTTGCAATTGGTTAGTTGATGGCGAAGGGGACCCTACACCCACAGCATCGAGCACCATGTGGGTAATCGAAATCGATGGGAACCTGAATGCAGATGATAGACTGCAAAAAGCAGTCCAACTACGTGGCGTGTTGGAAAAGAGATCTCAATCGGAAGGTTCCGCCTTAGATTACGGGATTGTTTCAGATGATTTAGTGACCAATGAGATTAACGAATCTACTCTAGATAATCTACTCTGGTTACTTTTACTTTCAATCATTATAGTTGTCTTGGTATTGGCACTTGCTTTCCGATCAATAATGATGGTTGCAGCTCCATTACTTGGATTGTCAGCTGCTTTGGTCTGGACCTACGGGATTAGGGCACTGGCTGGCTCTGAATTTTCCATTCTAGAAGTTGCTGTAGCTCCCGTTGTATTGGGGTTAGGTATCGATTACTCAATTCACTTGCAACGGGCCTACGAAAAGGCAAGAGAGACAGCCCTAAGTCCCGCTGAAGCTTGGATTCGCTCATTTTCCATCCTTAGAATAGCCCTTACCCTCTCAGTAATTACAACAGCATTTGCTTTCCTAGCCAATTTCCTATCTCCTTTACCGCCTCTGAAATCGTTTGGATTGACATTGGCTTTGGGAGTCGTATCTGCGTTTGTGGCTAGCACAGTAACCGTTGGCGCCCTGCATGTATTGGTTGAGAAAACTACTGGAATTAGTACCCGTAGGTCGATGGAATTACCTGGCTTCACCACTGTTGCTACAGAATTCCAAAGGAGGCATACCGCGCTAATTCTTCTGGCTGTAGCCGGACTCACCCTATCTTCAGTTGTGGTTTCGGTAGGGCAGTTAGATACTAAGTTTGAGTTGACTGACTTTTTAGGGGAAGAAATGGAGGTAATCGAAGTAAGGAACTCCATGTATGATTCTTACGAAGTTGAAGCGTTGAAATCGGTTGACATTTTAATCGAGCCTTCTCCAGGAATGGATGCACTCACTGGGGAAAGAGATCTCCTCAGGGAATTAAATAGACTCGACGACGACTTAGCATGGACTACAAATGTCGTCACTCCTGAAGGAACTTCTAGGCCGTCCTATGATGGATTATATCCCCTTCTGCGTGATGCGATAGAGGCGGATGAAAACTTTGGAGAGATGTATAACTTAGGTGTCTTCGACGGTGAAGTAGACGTGACTGGAGAATTTTCTGAAGGCGATCTTGCCTCGGCAGTTGGTTATCTCTTGGCCAATGATACAATTGGCGAACCTATTCGTGGTCAAACTTGGGGTGAGAGGACGGTGAATTATGTTGCATTAACCGAAGATGGTAATGCCCTGAGGTTCCTGAGGATGCGAGTTGATGTCACCGCAGGAAACAGCGAAGAATCTTCTGGTTTAGCTAATCAATTTAAGGAATTTGAAAAGGGCCTAGAAGATGCGACTGGAGCAAGAGTTCACCTAAGCGGTGATTTAATTCTAGTTCACAATGTTCTCTCAGGGTTGGTGATTTCACAAGTGGAGTCAACCGCTTTCAGCCTCGCAGTTTCCCTGATTGTGTTAGTGGCTTTAACACGAAGGTTTGGACCTTCATTGGTAGTAATTCTTCCAGTGGGGTTAGCCGGAACTTGGGTTGTCGGAGCGATGGCAGTTCTGGGTATCAATTGGAATGTATTGACGGTGATGATTACTGCTCTAACAATTGGTTTGGGTATTGATTATTCCATCCACGTTTGGCGTAAATTTGAGGCGAATAGGGAATCTGGTATGGGCACATGGGCCTCTATGCGAGATATGTATGCAACGACGGGGGCGGCCTTGATTATGTCAGCATGCACCACCATTTGTGGATTCATGGTACTGCTTCTTTCACCCGTGCCCGTGATCAAGGATTTCGGCCTTGTGAGTTCGATTTCTGTTGCCTTTTCCTTAATTCTAGCCCTTCTAGTTCTTCCAGGACTTCTAGCGGCTGAGGTTCGTAGGTCGAATCCCGAATAAGCAATGATATCATTCAGCGGCCTTGTCAATTGCTGATGAAACACTTTGCATATCCAAACCCTGTTCCCTTGCGACAAGTGCCAGAGCCATCCAAAGTGTAACTGGACCCAAGGCGCGGCGTTTACGTTGAGCTCTCCTAACAACTTCCTTGTTATCCAAACCCGATTGGGATGCAATTAATTCGATTAATGTGGGAATGCTACCCTCGACACGGTCAACTGGCATCGATGGTTTAGAAGATTCAATGAGAGTTTCAGAAACTGATTTGCTGACCTTTGGTCGAGAAAAACTTTCATTCACATTTGATTTGTTTTGACTTTCTTCCCGTGAACTAACTCGAGGTTGTGAAAATTCCGAGGACGTAGTTTGAGTTTCTCGACTCGGCTTAAGGTTGTATCTAGGTGGAGAAAGCATCCTACGAGTCATTGGCCTCCAACCTAGACTTGGAATCTTCAGTTTAACCCCAGAAACTAGGTGCAACATCTGCTGATTTTTCGATATCCATCCCGCTTCTGAAAGGGCGTCTACAACCATCTCGGATTCTTCAGGAGAAAACCACTGCATTTCTAATGACCATAGACGAACAACATCTGCTCTTGGCACACCTACAGTTTCTAACCCCTCAAAAATAGTGAATAAGATACGCGAGATTTCGGACTGCTCGCTCATGCTCCTCTTTCATTCTCGTGCAGTGGTCTCGCTTGAGGCTTACCCGATTGGCATTAGCCTGTTTTGAGAACGCGTAATCACTCGATTGAAGAAGGACCGTGTTCTCGCGCTCCTCCGAAATGACACGAGACTACATTGCTCGCGACCCCAAGACGGGACGCCCAATCAATCAACGTCGTGCTGTAAAGCAAGTCGATATTCGTTCAATGTTACCTCCCTCTGGGGTTTGGGAGCGTATCCCCAGAAGTGACATTGTTCCACTGGCATCCAGTCAGGTAAAGATGGTGGAAATACCTAGGTCAGAAGGCGGAGGATTGGCTCGGCGCATCGATGGGGTTCTTGCTCTAAATCGTGTTCTCCCCGCAATGATTACCGATGCACATAGAGCATTATGTGAGGCTTTAGATGACGATGAAGGAGTTATTCGAATTGCTGGATTACAAGCCATGCCTTCATTTGCTATCAAAAAACATGATGACCTGTTCATGTACCTTTCAGATAGATTACTAGAAGACAATGAACATGTCAGAAAGGCCGCAAGGCAATGCCTGAGAACGGTGGCACCGATATTCCCCTCTGGTTGTGAAGAAATACTAAGACGTGAACTGAGGCATGATGAGAAACAACACAGAAACGATGCTTTTGCAACCCTGAAAGAAACTTCTCAAAATTGGGTTGAAACCGGCTGTCTTCACCTAGACGAATTAATGCGGGAAGAGGACGTAGATTTACGTCGCAGAGGTGCGAAAATTCTACGAACAATTACTGCAAAGGGTGGCGCTACAGGTTGGGATCTAATCTCTTGGTCTCTGCAGGATGAAGATGCACAGGTTAGGCGTTCTGCGTCAGCCTGCTTACCAAGCCTAGCAAACGTAGAATCTAGGGTTGCGGCGATATTAGTGGAAGCGTCGATGTTTGACGAAGATTCAGGTGTCAAGAAGAATGTGATAAGGACACTGAAGACTCTGGATATGCAAAACCCAAGGGTCGCTCAATTAATCCAAGATGGGGCCAGAGACAGAGATCCTGCTCTTCGTAAGGCTTGTATTGACCAATTGTCAATTATTCTAACTGGAGAAAGGTTACTAGAAGTTGCAGCCGAATTGCTGCGCCAAGAGACCCGTCCAGAACTTAGGGCAAGGCTTGAGAGGCTTGCCAAAGACGTTGATTGGGAAGGTACTGAGGAGGAGAAAAACCGAGCTCTCGCCCCGCTTGACAAGGTTCCCGAGGAGTTCTCCGAAATGCAATTACCTGAAATTGATGGATTGAAGCCGATTCCTGAAGAATTGGCTCAGAAAGAAGGTGTTTTAGATAGCAATAATGTTTCTCCACCACGTAGTGGTGATGTAGAGTCCAGCCGTGAAGGTCATAAACATGAGTCAGGTCGGCGGGCCGCGAGGAAACAAGATGAGCGAGACTTTTGATGAGAAGCTCGAACAATTCGAGCGGCTCTGGGACGGCGTCACGCCGAAGGGGATTAACCGTACAAAATCCCAAAAGTTCCGCCAGTACATGCGCCAACACGTGCTACAGAAGTACCACAAGAGGCGCAAGGAACAATTCTCGAGCGCTGATAAGGGTCATTACAACCACAGCTTCTCGAGTAAGGATCAGTATCTCACTAAGGAGAACTGCCGTAAGTACTGGATGGGAGAACTTCAGAAGGAAATAAGCGAATCTGAATCCTTCTGAGGCGATTAAATGAGCCCTGCCGCTAAGGCATTCAAGGACTGGAATCTCGATTCAGCAGTTGCTGAGGCCATATCCGAGAAAGGCTGGACGAATCCAACCGAAATCCAAGTTGAGGCGATTCCGGTTGCGCGTCAAGGACGCGATGTGGTTGGTCAAGCAAGGACTGGAAGTGGTAAGACTGCAGCCTTTGGGATACCAATTATCGAGGCCGCTAGTCCTTCCGGAAAACCACAGGCAATTATCCTCTGCCCTACTAGAGAATTAGCGGTTCAGGTTGCAGAGGAATTGACTTGGTTACAAGGCAAAAGTGGACTATCTATTCAGACTGTTTATGGTGGAACAGACATCGAAAAACAAGCAAAAGAATTGCAATCTGGTTCTGATATCATTGTTGGGACTCCTGGACGAGTAATCGATATGTCAAAGCGTGGACACTTGAAACTCGCTGAAATCACTCATTTTTGTTTAGACGAAGCCGATAGGATGCTAGATATGGGATTCTTCCCAGACGTGCTTTGGATATTCGAGCAAATGCCGGCAAGAGAGCAGACCTTGCTGTTTAGTGCAACATTTCCACAAGAGGTACTGGATGCTGCTGAGGAATTCATGAATGAGCCTGTTTACGCGATGAGCGATGACCTCGATGTAGAGGTTCCTGAAATAGACCAATTTGCAGTTAGGATTGGGCGCTCAAACAAACTCTGGGTACTTGGCCGACTAATCGCAAACATGGGTGAAGAAGATCAAATGTTGATCTTCACCAACACAAAACGCATGGTCGAGTTACTAGAAGATAGATTAGGCAAATTCGGAATGAAGGCTACTGGAATGCACGGAGACAAGGCTCAGAACCGAAGAGAAAAAATTCTCGACTCCCTTAGGGACGGGAAAACAAAGATAGTTGTCGCAACTGACGTTGCTGCGCGTGGTATTGACGTTGATGGAATCACCTATGTTGTCAACTATGACCTACCAGATGACACTGAGTCTTACGTTCATAGAATTGGTAGGACGGGGCGAATGGGTCGCTCTGGAGAAGCCTGGTCGCTTGTATCAAAGGAAGACATGGGTGCTTTAGACAAAATTGCAAACACCTGGAATCTCGATATTCCATATGTGGATGCACCCGAACTTCCAGATGGAATGAAAAGAGATCCAGTTCGAAAGAGAGAAGATTGGTCAGAGGTTACAGACCCGTTTGGAATGGTCAGCGTATCTCTAGAAATAGGTAGTGCCACTGTCACTAAGCGTTCATTGGCGGATTGGATAGTAAATGAAGCCAGAATACCAGAAATTGCCTTGGGTGAAATCGAGATGAAGGATACATCTTCAACTGTTCAAATTCATGTAGAGAAGGCGTCTTATGTCATCGACGTTATCAGGAAAAGAGAATTTGGTGGAGTTGCATTAAAGCCATCAATAATGGAAATCTGAGGTTCTTTTTATGGAACAGAGCGAGACGCCAGACCGGCGTCTTGACCTATTGGGATTCTTTTGTCCAGTTCCCGTTCACGAAACTAGGAAGGTGCTGAGAGAAATGCAGAAAGGAGAGATTCTCGAAGTTTTTGGAGATGACCCTGAAACTCTACACGATATGCCTGCCCTTTGTGGCAGAATCGGGGTTGAACTAATTAGCGTCGAAGAAGATTCAGGAGAGTATAGATTCTTAATTCGAAGATGAATATCTCAATCGGATGGGTTCTTGACGGTTGAATAGGTCGTGTAGCTGATGACGGTACCAAATAGGCCGGTGGACCTGACCGAATTGGTGGATGTTCCTGCCGATGCTAGATTGCCTACTGAGTATGGTAACTTTCGAATTCGTGTTTTCCACGAAGATACCACCGGCCTTGACCATGTGGCCCTGACGCTTGGGGATATGATTGGGCCAAATCCTGTATTGGTTAGGGTTCACTCTGAATGTCTAACCGGTGATGCATTCGGAAGTCTACGTTGTGACTGTGGACCGCAACTGGAAACCGCTTTGCAACGTATTCAGGAAATTGGTTGGGGCTGTTTGGTATATCTTCGACAAGAGGGGAGAGGGATTGGCCTACATGCAAAAATTCAGGCGTACAATTTGCAAGACAAAGGGGCTGACACACTCGACGCTAATTTACTCCTGGGACACCCAGCCGATGCTAGAGATTACCGCATTGCTGCAAAGATATTAGCCGCAGTCGGAATAGAAAGTGTCTGTCTATTGACGAATAATCCAGACAAAGTCATCCAATTACAAAATCTCAATGTAGAGGTGGTTGAAAGAATGCCGCTTGTGGCAGGAGTAAATGAAGATAATCGAGATTATCTGTCCACAAAGGTCGAAAGAATGGGTCACTCGATTTCAGAGGATCATTTTGAGTCCTGAATGAGATTACAGTGAGTGACCTGAGCCAAATATATGGGGCCGTGGCCGGGACTTGAACCCGGGCCGGCGGGACCACAACCCACCGTGCTAACCGCTACACTACCACAGCCGTATGTGGCCATTCGACCGACAGACCATATTTCAAGCGTTCCGCGTGAACAGAGCCAGACACTAGAGACCAACGGATTGAAGCGTCGTTCTCCACCGTTACTAGTTGATGAGTCGAGCCGTCGGTATGAGCTTGGGTTTGAGTGCTCTAGCGGTAATTTCAATTCTCGCCCCATTAACTGTAGCAGATACTGTCATCGAATCGGAAAGAATCGAACTATTGGAAGCCGGTTCTTTCGATGACCCTAATGATTGGACAATAACAACCAGAGCCGCCTTTTCAGATGATACAGCCGACCATAGTATTGGGATGATAGCGGATGGAGAGTTATCATTTACTCACAATCGTCCAGATAATTTCCAAACTCACACCACATGGGCTACCTATAGTGCCACAGATTCAAACTTTTCACTAGGAATGCCCGATGGCTCCTATACTTGGTCAACAGGCCCAGATATCTCCTTGTCTGGTTATTCCTTCAGTGGCTTGGAAAGCCTTGTCTTGGCAAATGTATCTATGATCTTGCACATCTCTGTACCTGATGCTCTACCTTCGGATGAAATACGCATCACAATAGAAGCAAATGGACCGGAGAAATTGGTCAAAACGATTGCAAGGACCTTTGGGCCACTCAATCGGATGACGACTCCATTAGTAGAAAATATTGATGATTTACAAGAATGGACGTGGGGCGATTTGGAGGATGCCTCTGTGACCATAGATTATGTTTCAGACGGTGCCCCCGACGATTCTGAGGTCCAAGTAGATGCTGTAGGAATCCGGGTAAAATACCACCAACCATGGTACTCCTTTGAGACTGTAAAGGCCATTCATGAAATTGCGGGGCAAACTATGCCGGTGCTCGACTTTGGACCGTATGATGGTCAAGTATCAGGATTGGTAACAGAAAGCTGTGGTCTAACGCCTGAGGAAAGTACACAGGGGTTTTGGACTTTTGATGTCGAAGTTCCATATGACCAAGAATTAGGAAGAATCCATGTCTTTGGCGAGGGAAATTATACCATCGAAGCAATGCCACAAGGTCAAACATCTATGGAAGATTATGAAACATATTCTAATGGGGAATTACTGGAACACAGAAATGTGACAAATTCGATCAGAATTACAATTTTCGATGGTTGCATTAGTTTGGCTAGGGTAGATGTCAACGACCCTCAACTAATCGTTGTTGGTTCAATCGCAGGTTCAGTTCAGGGCTTGGTACAAGAATATAGCAATATCAGATTTGCAATTGGAAACCAACTTCTCAACGAGGTACATATTGAAGTTGGAGCATTTTCCTTTCAAGTTCCCATAGGT
This sequence comes from uncultured Candidatus Poseidoniales archaeon, assembly GCA_964556195.1. Taxonomy (GTDB): domain Archaea; phylum Thermoplasmatota; class Poseidoniia; order Poseidoniales; family Thalassarchaeaceae; genus MGIIb-O1. The sequence continues at coordinate 30,123 of CAZKVK010000007.1, read as the reverse complement.
AATGCACTACCAGTAGAGGGAAGTGCATTGGAGTTTGGTATTGCTTCAAGATTCCAATGGTCTTCTAACGGAATTGCGGAAACAACTGTTGTGCACATAGAATCAATTTCAATCGAAGGTGGTTACAATTTAGTCTGGGATCGTGATGTAACCTGCTCTGCACCTTCTCGACAAGAATTAGTTGAGGACGAAGGTGGCATACTCATTGCGATGGCGAGTAGATGTGAAGACGACCTTACAGCTTGGCAAGACCTTGAAGTTAGGGCTTGGACTGATGCCGCTGAGCTTCTTTCTGTATCTGCATTATCTGGAGACATTAGGATTCAACCTCTCACAGATGCAAGCGGAGAGGCTTGGGTAAATGTAGAGGTTATAGACGATTCAGGAAATACTTGGACGGGGAGATTCAGCGTAGACGTGCTTGAAGTAGAGGATGCTCCAAGAATTGAGGGGTTGCCTGTTTTAACTTACATCAATCTTGGAGAAAGCAAAGTAATTGATATTGAAATCAGTGATCCAGATTCCTCCGATTTATCTATCTCTACCTCAAGGTCGTGGGCGAATGTCGATTCGGCTGGAGATTTAATTTTGACACCTGTAGTACCTGGAACCCATATTGTCGAGATTTCTGTTAGTGATGGGCTGTATACAGAAGTCCAAGATTTGGAAGTGATAGTCACTGCTCAGCCAGACCTAACGGTAGAAAATTTGGAAATTTGGAAGGGTAATATTGTCGTTGACTCGGTTGAAGAAGGTGATGTAGTGCAACTAAAGATATACGTTCGAAACGAAGGTAGAGGTGTGGCTAACACAATTGATGTTAGATGTTGGGTGGATGGTATGTTAGTGGGCTCAACAATCATTGATAGTGTGGCTCCCGGAGGCTTGTCTATTGCCACGTGTGATACGCAGATTGTGACTTCGGGAACCATTGTCATCAGAGGTTTGGTCGATGGAACTGCCTCAATAGAAGAATCTAATGAGGAAAACAATGAGATTCTCATCTCAGTCGATTCACAAGGCCGAGATACAGACGACGGTGATGATTCACTTAACAGAGGACCTGCAATTATTGTCGCATCTGTTGGATTGATTGCAATTTCCATAGCCGCTTTACAATTAGGACCTGGTCGTATTCGAAAGCCTTACCGAAAGCGATAGTCGAACCCAGAAATCGTCCAAACATCCGATATTCGGGTCTGAAAACCTCCGTGCGGCTGATAATCGTTGAAAATCAGGGAATAGTTATACCAAGACGGATGGGGAATTCAGCCTACCGCGCTCGCGTAGCGGGCCGGTGGTGTGTGTTTGCGATGATGAAACTAAAGGTCAGAATAGAGACTGAAGAGTGGATTTACGAAGAGCATGAGATGCAGTGATCTCAGTCCTTCTGCCATGTTTGAGGATAGATACCAGCCTGCATTAGAACCACCTTAGGTCTGGCAACTTCTCCGTGTTCCATAGATTGGATTTTTGTAGCTCCTGAATTGGTTTCTGCAATTGCCACGGCCTCTCCTTTCAATGTCTCAAGAACCACCAAATCTCCACGTTCTATTTCTTTGTCAATACTTACTACTCCCGGTCTTGCTAGAGCTGCTCCGTGTGAAATTGCAGCGGCAGCCCCATCCTTAACGATAATTCGAGGGAAATGCCCGAGTATCGATTCTACAGGTGCAATGAGTCGACGGAGTGCCCTATCATCTTCATGTTCTTTCCATAGAAAAACGGCATCGGTTAACTGTTGCATAGTGCAGGCATTTGTTTGAGAAAAAGCCCCTGTCTTGTCTCTGTGTAACTCAGTAAGTTCACAACTAGTGTCGAGTAGAAGTCCAATATCTCTTGCTAGAGTTCTAATGTATGTTCCTGCGTTGCAGGAAATTGTCATTGCCACTACATTAGACTCTGAATCTTCTTCAATAATTCTCATTTCATGGATTATTCTAGTTCTTACTCGTACTTTGACTGCCGACTCTAATGGTGGCACATTGTATATCTCTCCATTTAGGGAACTAAGTAAATCCTCTAACTCAGTTGATTCCACGTCTCTACCGAATCTTAGTAATGCGATGTATTTCTTATCTCCAGTTAGTACCATTTCAGTTAACCTAGTTGCTTTACCGCAGAGCATGGTAAGCAAACCTGTAGCAAATGGGTCCAAAGTGCCACCATGACCCAATCTTTGGATCCCCAACATTTCCCTGGCCCAAGCGGTTAGTTGGTGGCTGGTCGGTCCTCTGGGCTTGTCTACAAGGATTACTCCAGCATCCAATAGAGACTCAAGACTTCGTTCTGATGGATTGCATCCAAATTTAGCGTCGGTCTTGGCCGAATCATCTAGAATAAGCAACTATTCAACCTCCTTTGATTGCTAATTTCACTATAGAAAATACTTCACTCGCAGTGAGATTATCTGCGTTCACCACTAAATTGTACGGTGTCATTTCGTCAAGATCAATATCGTATAGAACTCTATATCTTTCCTTGTCTGCACTTTGTCTTGCGGTGGATTCAGCAAGCCTTTCTTCAAAACTCCCACCTTCACGGTTTTGGACTCTACGAGCTCTTTCTTCATCAGATGTATTTACCCAGACCCTAAGGCAATCAATTGCAAGTTCATTCGCCCACCATCCAGCCAACCTGCTTTCGATAATTTCAGGACCGCCCAGTTTTGTCATGGCATCTTTCAAGAGTCTGTCTAATGAGCGGTCGACATCCAAATCTTGCTTGCATAATTCGCTAAATTCGCCCACAGATAGATTCCGACGTTTGGCTTCGGCCCTAAACACCTCACCGCCATTGAGAGATTTCCAACCTGTGGCCTCCTGTATCTTTCCTACGAGTGTAGACGTTCCACTGCCAGGCGCTCCACTTATTGTAATCCTAAGCAATGCTTCACCTCCACTCATTACGGCACACACTACAACGTAATCGCCCTGAACTAGTTCGATTGACTATTGTCGAGGAACAATCTGGACAAGTGGTACCGGTCTTTGGAGGTGCAGAATGGAGGTTTCCTCCACGCCTAGATTCGGTGTTTCCTTTTTTGCGAGGACCATCACGTGAACGGCGTTGACCCCGACGGGTTGTGGAGGAGGATTTCTTATCTTCATCCTTCAACAAGTGTAGCAATGGCTCAGGAATTGGAAGACCTTCAAGGACCAATGGGTGCCTTCCGAAGCGAAGAATCTTGATGTGGCGATCAATAATTCTCCCAAGTGGAGCACTCATTGCGATGTAAGTGATTACCCATGCAGGGAATATCCAACAAATTGTATCCATCATCCCCCACATTGGTTGCCATGGAAGGCTTACGTAACCCACTCTGAAGCCTGCTGCTGATTCGGCCATCCAACTAAATATTCCAATAATGAAGATGATTGTAAACATCATGGGTTTCATCATAGAAGATTGCATAGCCATCTGGTCTGGCATCAATTCCATTTGTAGTCGACGCATTTTGTCCGCCCTTGCAGTATCTCTCTCGGCCTGAGCTTCTCTCAATTGTTTGGAAATCTGTTTATTTCTGTGCCCAATGTGCACTTGAGTCATTGGATCCATAAAAAATCCACGAATTACGGTATTGACTATCATAATTGAGGATCCAATTATGAAAACAGTGGGTACGAAATATTCAGAGTGGAATGGTATGGTTGGTTCAATCACTGTTGCTGCTGTATCTGCCATTACTGAACGCAATCCAGGATTGAAGGTTAGCAAAAGCATGACAGCGAGTAAAACGAACATCGGGGCCATCATGCCCATTGCCGCTTGGCTCTGAGCATCACCTTGTCCTGCAGGCGCCGCCATGTGACTTCCTCTCTTACGATGTCAATTGAAGGATTCGGCGCGGCTCACATGTAATGTGAGCCGAATTTAACCGAATTGGAAGCTGCATGTTTCGCAGGATGATGCGCCAACTGAAGCCTCAGTGCCGCAAACAGGGCAAACATCTGGAGCAACTATTGTAGGTTTTTGTGGTTCTTCTTCGTCCAAATCAAATTCATCAATAGTGTCTCCAATATCTTCTGTTTCCTCTTCGAAATTTTCTACTTTAGGCGTAGACAAATCAACACCAATATCTGTATTATAATCCTCATCCCCTTCATCTTGTTCCTCTAGTTGGGATTCTAAATTTGGATCTTCTGGAGGAAGTCTCGTAGCCTCATCAACCCAATCGGGCAGGTTTGGTTCCTCATCAACTTCATCGCCGAATGTTGCACCGTGGTAATCTTGAGCATCTGCTACTTTGTACTCGCTCTCTGAATCTCCTTGAATTTCAAAAACAACTTCAACCCGCTCATCTTTTTCGATTCTACCAATTGGCCAGGTTACATGAGTTCCCTCTCTAGCCGACTCCTTACCAAAATCGATAACCCTCTCGCCGGATTGATTTGAACGAACAGTAGATTTTTCGATGTTGAAAGTACCGGGAACAACATCGTGAAGTGACAGGTCTTCTAGAGCACTATCTGAATCATTTTGGAACATTAAGAGGATTTCATATCGACCAGGGCCTGCCGCTGGAAAGACCTCTTTACCAGTTGAGAAACGGCGTCGACGATGTACTACGCGAATTAGTGGGGTACGGTTGCAATATCTCGTGGCAACAGGGCCAAATCTCTCCATGCTGAAATCTGCCCGGATGGGGGCGGCGAGCTGGTCATTTTGAGGTGACGGATCATCTGCGTGTAAAGGATAAGTTATGGTTAATGATTTTCCTGGCTGCAATCCAAGAGGGGCAGATGTTCCGACAGTAATTCGTAGGGCATGACCTTGTGAGTCTGGAGATATCAATTGTTCCTCTAGTTGAGTTCCGTCTACTACTTCTATTCTGTATTGATCTTCATTTAGGTCAGAGCCTTCCATTTCTATGCGGATCTGATTGGTCGATGGTATGCTGAAAATACCAGGGATATCATCGAGTAAACGCATCACGTTAATTGGCGCAGAACCAGTGTTTTCAACTACGGTAATGCAATCTAAATCTGAAGCCACATAGGAGCGAATTCGTGAAATACTGTATTGTTTGTTTACCTCTGCATCGAGAACTTTGAAGCTTCTTTCTTTAAGTTCCAAAATACCCGTAGATTCGACGTTAGCCCGAGGTAGAATTGAGTAGTTTATTTCGTGTGTGAAGTTTGGCTTATCAATTGCTTCAATCCTTTTCTCAATCGAATCCCATAATCCTTCAGGAGAAATATCTTCCCGAATATCTTCCATCTCCAAAAATGGTTCACTACGACCCGCTAGCCAAACAGTAGCACCGGATAGACTAACAACGAATGAAGAACGATTCTCGACAACCAATTTACAGTGAAAGACATCTGGTCTATCGTCTTCCTTAGGTGAAACATAACCAAATTGACGAGCACGGGAATTTACCGAATCGAACTGGGCTCTTGAGACCGTGGCCTCACAAGAATAAGCGGCGCTAACTGTACCTGTTGCAAACCGTTGTATTGTCCTTGTGGTTACCCTTGGCAATATCTCTAGAGAAACATTCTCTCCAACTGGTAGTCTACCAATACGCCAAATCAATTCATTGTCCTTTATGTCATATTCTGGGCCTTCTGCTAATTCGAAATTTTCTGGAAGGGCTCTCCTAACTACAACATCAGTCAAACTTACTGGAGCTATATTTTCAACACTAAGCCGGATTAGAATCTCCTGAGAGTGTTCAGAGAAAATCATCGATAGACTGGATTCTTGTGGCCTTTCCGGTTCTGTATCAATGTGCTCTCTCAGAACCATCATTCTAGGACCAGATGCGGTATATGGCAGGTTGGTAGTCTGGGTGGCGTCTAACTCGCGGACAGTGATTGCGCCACCTCCAATGTCTGTAGAACCGGTATTCTGTAGCAGGACCTCTATATCCCATGCACGATCTTTTCGACTTGAATTTCTCAGAATTAGTTCACCATCAATCGATTGTTGTCGGACGGTGCCATCAGGATTGAGGACCGATTCTTCCGTCTCCCTTAGAGTTACATACAATTTGTCACCGGGGATCGTATCGACCTCTGCTGAGGGCCTAAGATTGTTAGATAGAGAAATCTGGTTTTCCTCTTCATTAGAATACTCAGATTCATCTTCCGCCTCATCCGCGAAGGCCTTATCCAAAGCCGCATTCCAATCCTCGGGCTCTTCTCGGGAGGTCTCCAGACTATCTTCCTCTTCTTCATCTTCCATCTGCTCTAGAGAAGCAAGTGTATCGTCGAAGGATTGGATGTCTAGTTCATCTACGTCCCAAGCCATCTCTTGCTCTTCCTCTTCTGGGAGCTCTGGTGGCAGTGGAGGAGGGATGTCAAATCCTGGAGGTAGAGGGGGTGGTGCATCGAATCCTGCAGGGGGTGGGGGAGGTGTTTCAAATTCTTCCAGTGGGGGTAATTCATCGACAAATTGGGAAATATCTTCCACCTCGGAGGCAGCTTCCATCTCATTTTCTATACCATTACCAAAATCGTCCTCCTCGTTATCGACTTCGAACCCCGGAGGAGGAGGGGGAGGGGGAATTGGAGGCATTCCCGGGGGGGGTGGTGGAGTATCGGACATGGCAGATGCACCCTCAAAGGTAGGTATCGACGTGCATTCGATTGGTTTAACCATTGCTCGTGCACAGTCCTACGGACTGAATCCAAACACGAATGATTGAATTACTTCTCCTCTCAGCAACCCCCTGTGAGCAATCAAGACGGAACTACTCCTCCAGTAATCTTCGTTGTTGGTACAGCAGGTGCTGGAAAGAGTAGCCTCGTCACTGCATTTCAACGCTGGGCGAGATTTCTGCAGATTGATGTGTTGACAATTAATCTAGACCCTGGGGCAGAAAGAGTACATTATGACCCTGAATTCGACGTACGGGATTTGGTATCCCTTTCCGATGTTATGGATGAGTACGACCTTGGACCAAATGGAGCTCAGATTCTTGCTGCGGACCTAGTTGCTTCACAAGCATTGGATGTCTTCGATGAGATAGAGGGGCTTGCTGGTGACATTCTTGTAATCGACACACCGGGACAAGTCGAACTATTCGCATTCCGTGAGGCTAGCAGCCATTTGGTCGAAGTGCTAGGTCAGGGCAGGGCATGTCTTGCCTTCCTATTCGACCCTATGTTATCACAAACTCCTAGTGGCTTTGTCTCACAGATGCTTCTATCCTCAATTGTCCATTTTAGACTTGGGCTTCCAACTGCAAACTTTCTTTCCAAAGCAGATTTGTTGGAGCCTGAAGTATTGGATAAAATTCTCGAGTGGGGTGAAAATCTAGACGTTCTAGAGGCTGCGCTTTATGAGGAATCTGCTGCAGAATCGATGGATCAGAATTCTAGCACCTCACGAGCCGAATTTGCGATTGGTCAACTTAGAATGATGCAACATGCGGCTATTCAACCAGGACTAGTTCCTCTTTCCAGTGAAGAAGAGGAAGGGTTAGCGGATATGCTCACCTTTGCTCAGACAATATTTGGAGGTATGGCTGATATGAGAGACGGATTCGCAGGAGATATCGAACATGAGCAACACTGAGAAGAGAAATTTGCTATCTATCGATGATTTAATCGATGATTTGGACGACATAATCAACTGGGCGATTCGTTACAAGAATGATATCTCTATTCACCAAGATTTCAAGCCTTTAGAGGGTATGTCAATCGGTTCCATTTACGAAAAACCATCAACAAGAACTAGAGTTTCCTTTGAAGTTGGTGTAAGTCGTCTCGGTGGGCAGCCGTTGACTCTGCTTGCCAATGACATTCAACTAGGTAAATCTGAATCCATTGGAGACACTGCCGCAGTATTGTCTCGTTATTTGGATGGTATAACCTATCGGTGTTTTGGCCACGCAGATGTCGAGGAACTTGCTAGAACTGCTACTGTGCCAGTAATCAATGCCCTATCTGACCTACACCATCCTTGCCAATCGGCTGCAGATCTAATGGCAATTCGAGAACACTCCAATTCCGAAGGGCATATCGCTTGGGTTGGAGATGGAAACAACGTATTTCATGACCTTGCTTTAGCTGGTCTTGCTCTGGGATATGATGTCAAATATGCAACTCCTGTAGGTATGGAGCCTAATGCAAATGTACTTTCAAGATGTGAAGAAATAGCCTCAACGACTGGAGCGAAAATAACTGGCAGCAACGACCCCGTTGAGACGGTTAAAAATGCTGCAGTTATCTATACAGACATCTTCGTATCAATGGGTGAAGAACATATGACTGACAAATTTGCAGCATTCGAAGGATTCCAAGTTAATGAGGAGCTGGTAGCTCACGCCCAGCCTGATTATGTATTCATGCACTGTTTACCAGCTCATAGAGGGGAGGAAGTTACAGATGCTGTAATTGACTCTCGAAATAGCATCGTACTTGACCAGGCGGAGAATAGAATGTGGGCTCAAATGTCAATTCTTACCTATCTCTGCAATAATGACGCTTGGCACGCCTATAACGAAATGTAATCATATCAATGCAGCTAAAATTAAGCCGACCATCGTTAAAGTCATTGAGATTTTAATCAATCTAGACGCAGCAGTGTCCTCTGCCAAATAGATGTGTTTCTTTACATTCATCAATGTAAATAGACCAGGGGATAAGAAAATAATGTGTAACAATTCGAAAATTCCCAATGCAAATGGAATAAGTAATGCCACTAAGGTGATGAGTAGAATTAACCAAGAAGTCAATCTAGCCTTATCGGCGCCCACTCTCATTGCATAGGTTTTCCTTCCCTTATCTCCGTCCATATCCTCAACATCTTTTATGATTTCACGAGATAGGTTGTACAGTGTTCCGATTACAAATAATGAGAGTGCTCTTTCATTTAACGGATCGAAAAGACCTGCGGCGCCGAATAAAACTACTAATCCAACAGAAATTGAAATTGCCAGGTTTCCTGGTAAACCCTTATTTTTCAGCCCCAATAATACTCTGTCATCTTCATAATTTACCAGAAGTGCTAATGCAAGGAACCAGATTATAATTGTAGGATACCAATCTGCAAAATTGTCAGTCATACCATTGGCGATTTGGGCCGCCAAGAATAGCGAACCAAATGAAATAATACAAGCTAAAATGATCCCTGAAAGGGCTACAGACTTACCTATTCTACCAGAAGGAAGCGGTCTACTGGGGCGATTTACTTTGTCGATTTCAAGATCTAGATAGTCATTCAGAGCATTCCATGACGCCATGAAAGAATATACTGACAAAGCTAGGAGAGAAGTTATCTCTAGATTTTCATCTGTTGGGAATTTCTCTAGTGTTAGAATCGCCCCAAGGAATACTCCTACAAATCCTGTGATACAATTTCCGGCTCGGAATAGGTCAAGCCAATCTCGAAGTATGCCCACGTGTTACGGGGGACTGTGTCTGTCTTCATTGCTTGCACGATTAAACTGCTGGAATTAGTGGTTCAGTTGACAATGCCCAGACGCATACTGTGTATACACTACCTCTGAATTGCCCCCTTTGGTGCCCTACTTTTGCAAAACGAGAGTCCTTGGCTAGAATGTTCCCTACTTGATTCATGGTTGCGCCCCATCGAAATCTCTCATTGAGATGATCAAATACTTCGACTGTATTCGCAGTTCCTTTTTCCTCGAGTAGTACCAGCACTGCTTCTCGTAATCTTCGTGTACGAGACATCAGAAAGCCTCCATAGCAGTTCTAGAGGCTAGCACTCGTGAGTGTAATCCACTCCAACTAGAATGACTGACATTGACCTCTATAGCAGATTTGGGCATTGGTTGCCATCGTCCATCTATTGCATTTCCATTAGATGAGTTAACCAAAACTTCAGAATTTCTTATGTTTCGGTTAGCAGTCGTCTTATTCAAGCTAGAAAAGGATACAACACGGACTGGTTGCGGCCTCTTCCTATATGTTCTTGGGCTATCGGCGTTTAGGCTTCGGTTCATGGCCTGATGTCACTCGGTCAGCATATCAATGAAGACTGAAGAGTGGAAAGTGAAAGTGAAAGTGAAGATTGCCCCCACATTTAGCATCCATTGTTTTCAAATACCGAGCCATTGTCGCTGTGCTACTCGCTCGTGTAGTGTAGTTCGGTCCATCATGACGGACTCTCGATCCGTCGACCCGGGTTCAAATCCCGGCACGAGCACCATCAAAAAAAAGGAAGGGAGTTCGCCGTTTAGTGAGTCAGAACCGTCTTAAATGGACCTTCGTTGGAGTAGTAAGGTTCAGATGCGTGTAGAACACGATGTGAAGCTTACTTTTGATGATGTGTTGATTAGACCAAAACGCAGTACACTGGTTTCACGTTCTGACGTTACTTTGGTTAGAGAGTTCAAATTTCGCCACTCAGATTCAACATGGACGGGAGTACCAATTGTTGCCGCGAATATGGATACGACGGGATTATTCTCGATAGCTGCAGAGTTACAAAAGCACCAAATGGTGACTTGTATGCAAAAATTCTACTCCACTCGTGAGTATGCTGATTCTTGGAAGGAAGGAATTGATCCCGAATTCGTCGCCGTAACTTGTGGTTCAACAGAGAATTCATTTGAATTACTGAAACGTAAGATGGCTACAAATTCAGGAACTAAATTTATTTGTATAGATGTTGCAAATGGTTACCGTGAAGTGTTTTTGGATTTCGTAAAGAGAGTGAGGAAAGAATTCCTATCTTCGATAATAATTGCAGGTAACGTTGCAACCCGAGAAATGACCGAGGCGTTAATTCTGGCCGGTGCTGACATTGTCAAGGTTGGAATTGGACCCGGTTCAGTCTGTACAACACGTAAGGTAGCGGGTGTAGGATACCCACAACTTTCTGCGATTGCAGAATGTGCAGACGCCGCACATGGGTTAGCAGGCCATGTAATGGCTGACGGGGGGTGCTCGAGTCCTGGTGATGTAGCCAAAGCCTTCGCCGCCGGGGCCGACTTCGTCATGCTAGGAGGTATGTTTGCAGGCCACGATGAATCCGGAGGAGAATTGGTCACCGGTGACAATGGAAAACAGTACAAGTCATTCTACGGAATGTCTAGTGCCAAAGCTATGGAAACTCACTACGGAGAGGTTGCCAAACATCGAGCTCCGGAAGGCAAAGAGGTTCGAGTCCCCTATCGAGGACCTCTCGAAATCACCGTTCAGGCTATTCTTGGAGGGGTTCGCTCTGCTTGTTCATACGTTGGTGCACGACGAATCAAAGACTTGCCAAAGTGTACTACATTCATTCGAGTTACTCAAACCACGAATGAGGTATATCAGCGATTCAATGTAGAGGAATAAGCAGGCTTTGGGAAGCAGTGGCTTGATTTCATCAAATATCCAATACCACTTGTGCGATCCACCCCGGGCCTTCGAAGGTGGGTACTCCTTCGATTCCTTCGACTATATCGCCTACGCCTACTTCCCTGACAACAAGGTCGTGAAGAGTTACGGCCTTGACCTCTATTTCTAATTCCACATCTCTAGATTCCACCCACAATACCTGTGCTCTGAGACAGTCCTCTTCAATCGATAATTCTGATTCCACAAGCCATTTATCTTCAACATAGGAATTGAAGAGAACTTCTTCCAACCATCTGACTAATGTTCTTTCAATATCGGAATTACCTGTTGGTATAATCCATTCCGAGACGTGTCGTATGTGTCCGTCGAGATGCTCTAATCCTCTTTCAGACAATTGGATACCCTGCAATGCAAGTGCTGACTCCCTGAGAACACCTGTCGCACTATCTGAAAAGGCTCGAAAGCCAATGTCCGCAGTAGTAGGCATTACCCACCAAGACATATTATCACTAAACCATCGGAGGGGGCGTTAAGTGATGAACCTAAGGAAACAAACTAGTCGTTTGTACATAATTCTCCTTGGCTGGGGAAACTCGTAGGGTCTTTTGGATTTGTATTCCATTTATTTTCACACTTGTTATTGTAGCCATCACCATCAGAATCCACGAAAGCATCTGCCGCATCAAATGGGTCAAAATCAAAGTAGAATTCCCAGCCAGACCACATTCCATCGTTATCGTGATCTTGGTGATATACTTCAGAGCCATCAGCCCAACCATCTCCGTCTGTGTCAGCTAATACTGGATCAGTCTTGTTTTGGAATTCCTCGTAATTAGTATAATTCTCCAAATCATCGTAGAAACGTCCACCCTTATCGGTTGTTGGGTCAATGTGGCACTCGGCATTTTGTTGATCATCCCAACCCGGACAATATCGATTCAGAAGGTGAGTCCGATTCAGGCCATCGCCATCGAAATCTTCTGAACCATCATCGATGCCATCTAAATCAGAATCTGGCATTCTAGGATCCATAGGACCTCTTGCTCCGAGAGCATCGAGTGAGTTATTGTCAACTAAGCCTAGGCTGATGGCTCTCTCCGATGCAGAAACTTCCCAGCCATCAGCCAGTAAATCACCATCTGTGTCGTCATCAACAGGATTCGTGTCCCATCTATCAGGAGCCTCTAGAGCGTTGAGTAGGGTGTCGTTGTCAACATCGAAATTAGAGTCTGGCATCGAGCCGAAAGATGGGTCTAGGGCCCACCTGCCATCATTTGGAATTGTAAATCCTGTCAAATTCATTTCGTGAATGAAATATTTAGGATCAAGAATGCCATCTCCGTTACGGTCTCCAGAAGTTTGGAATCCCTTGAGGTAACTATCCCATACCCAACCACCAGGACCAAGTCCACATTCTAGCATGCTGGTGCAACCTATGGGTAACCAATTCTGAGTAGTTATCCAGAGACTATGTGAATTAGTGTTGTGCTGAACTGAGAATACCTGCATTTCCCAACCATCCGGTTGGCCGTCGTCATCAGTATCGTTGTCCAATGGATTTGTTGCAGATTGCCAAGGTCGAGGTATGTAGAGTACTTCTCCTCCATCTGAGAGCCCATCATCATCGGTGTCTGCATTATTTGCATGAGTGATATACTGATCAGCGCCATCGATTACCTCTTCACCATCATCCAATCCATCATTGTCAGTGTCAAACATCGAAGCGTTGGTGAAATATACAGTTCCATTCCAGATAAATCCGTCAACCGCTTCTGTGAAATCTTCCAATCCATCACTATCGGTATCCCTATCGGTAGCATTGGTGAAGGTTACGTAGTATTCTGTTGCGTCTGATAAGCCATCCCGATCGGTATCGTAGACGCCTGGGTCTGAACGTACAATGACGTCTCGAACTCCCATATCTACTACTCTAATCGTCCAGCCGATTACTTCGATACCATCGATTAATCCATCATTGTCAGTATCTTGGACAAGAGGGTCTGTAGATCTTCCATCGACTATTCCATCACCATCTCTATCTCGAGCGTTATATTCGTCAAGATTAGTAAATCTCTCGTGATCTTCAACTACGATTGCTAGGTCTTGCAGACGACTGGTAACTTCTTGACCAACTTCTACGTTGATTGCGTAGACATATCCTTCAGTTGGAGTTTTCACAGGGATATTGACGTATTGGCTGTCCTGAACAGTCCTTACCCAAAGTATCGTTCTGTTAACCTGTACAAACTCTCCAACTTCGACAACAATATTGTGTACTGTAGATACTCCTACCAAGTCAGTATACCGAACACCTCCATCACCGTCTGCATCATAGCCGTCGAAATCAGGGTCTTCCTCAGCGTTACTGCCGTCATTGGGGTGTATGCCACTATGATACTCCCACCCATCAGGCATTCCATCTTGATCGGTATCTGCGATTAGGGGGCTAGTGAAGTTGACCGCTCCCCAAGTATATGCAACCTCATACTCTTCGACATTGTTCAAGCCATCTTCATCACCATCACCGTAGGCGTCGGTCGAATTTGCCGGGTTAAGTAGAGTGTTGTAGCAATACTCGAAACCATCTGGCATTCCATCTCCATCGGTATCCCAATCTCCTGGTCCATTGAGCCGCCCGTCACCGTCCATGTCTTCGTTGAACCAAGTTAAATCTCCGACTCCACTCATTAACTCGGTGTATGGAGCATCCAAACGTATAGTTCCGAATTGAGGCACTCCACAATGAACTTGTAATTCTTGGGAACCATAGCCAACCTCTATTCTATCAGGAATTAAATCACCATCGCTATCTTCTTCTAGAGGATTTGTGTCGTAGATTTCCTCTAAGTAATTCGGTAGCGAATCGGGGCCTTGCCTATCTATATCTAGGACAGAATCACAAGAATGGTCGCCGTTTGGACCTACGGGAAGGGAGTTCCAAGTGCCAGTTCCAATGATTAATTGCATTTCAGCCTCTACTTGAGGAGTTAGTAAAGGACATCCCCAGTTTGGATTCAGAGGGTCTAGCAAAGTAACAGGCCCTTGAGGAGTTTGTACAGTCTCAGTGTAGAGTGATTCCCAGCGGTCATTTAGGCCGTCACCGTCACTATCGCTTGCAGTAGGATTAGTGCCTATAGTGGCTTCCTGTTCATTGGTTAGGCCATCTCGGTCTGGGTCTCCATATGGGCCATTGTCGGGGTCTGGGAAGGTTTCGTTTTGCTCCCCTGCATCCTCGCCGTCGGCATTTTCGTTTGCAATTTCGTCTACATCGGGTTCTCCACTATCGAGTGGATCTAATCCGTTTGCAACTTCCCAGCCATCTTCTAACCCGTCTCCATCCGTGTCAGGATCATTATAATCAGTACCGTAAAGTGTCTGTTCCATCCTATCGGGAAGGCCGTCACCATCCGAATCTCTACCTGCTTGTTGGACCTCGTCATCGGTGATTATGACGTCCGAACCTGCAGCGTCAAACCCACCTGATTCAGTGGTTGAAAGACCTGCGTCAATGATAGTGTAGAACCCTGCTAAACATAGGGTCGCGGCAATCGCCGCGACTGCATATTGATTATGATTCAAAGCCAAAATTCTCACCCGACCCCTAACGGGGTCGTTCCGTTGACCTAAGCCATGAATATAATGTTTCAGCGAGAACGCATCTCAAAACTCAGTTTGCAATATCAACAGATGACGATAAAAACAAATGTACAGCGCCGCTGTTGAAACTACACCTGAGTTTTCCCCGCCTTCCATGAGCGCGCTCCCAGCAAGCCAACAAAACACCTCCAGAAAGTGCGGGATGGAATGCATTTGATAGGACAATTTTTACCCCTCCATGGTCGTCTATTGACTCAGCTGAATGCACCCCTCCCAAACCATTCATTGACAGATTCCTGCGCCCAATTCCAATCCAATCTTCGGGCTTAGAAACTAGGACATGACGGCCGGAATCAAAATGTGCTTTCCTCATCGAATCGGCCGCGGCTGTCCACCATAAGGAACGCTGAATATCTTCGAGGGGCCATTCTAGATCCTGCCTTCCTGATTCAATAGCTGATATGTATGGAAGGCAGAACTCTTCAAATCTTAACAAAAGGTCTCTGTGAAGGATCATTTTTCTTTCATTCATTATCGACCAAATTCCTTGAGATTCGGCCCTAAGGTCCTCCCACGATTCTTCTGTTAAATCGGAATTGATAGAATCATTATATGAAGTAGGCCAAACAGGAATTTGCTGTGAAGGATTTGGTAATTCCTTATGTTCTAAGTTCAAAGTCACCATTAGACCGTCTTGAGAACTCTGAGACCAGACAAAACGATGTCTCTTTGCAGTTGCCTTCTCCCATGCTGAAGTCAGTAAACCGGAGCATATGGGGGCTGAAGCAGGATATTCGACAAGCATTCTAACTTCCTCTTCGTCCTCTAATTTACTATAACGGCCAAGACCTCGTGTTTGCCAATCTAGGCTATTGTGTAACCAAGATCTCGGGTCTCTGGTGGATGGTGATTTCAAGCCAGAGTTGTTCAAGAAATATTCCTGATGTTCTAAAGCCGCATGGGCTAATCTACGACCTAAACTCTGACCTAGCCGTTGCTCTAAACCCAAGAACCAAGTTTCGAAACCAATCGTAGAGAATCTAGCGGCATAAAAATCGACCAATGAAGAATTGTTGTCTTTGATCGAACCATCAGAATGGTACGACCATCGTTGTTTTATTCTATCCTTAGGGTCAGATGAAGATCTCTCTCGTTTTAGGAAATCAAACAATCCCATACGATCATCCGTTGATGAATTTTTCAATTCGGTCGAAGGCTGTTGATAACACTTCAACAGGGGGTAAACATACCATTCTAAAATGCCCAGAGCCAAATTCAGGAGAGAATCCGGAGCCATGTACGACCAATACATGTTCTTGGTGGAGCAAATCGAGAACCCATTGTTTATCTGAAGCAAGGGACTCATCTGTTATCCTAACAAAGAGGTAGAAAGCACCACCCGGTACTTCACATTCTAGACCGTCTATTTCTCCGATTCGAGTCATACAATACTCTAGTCTCTGCTTGACCCGGGAACGATGACCATCTAGCCAATCGTGTTCATCGGTTAATCCGGCCAAGTATCCGTGTTGAGCAGGAGTAGAGGCACATAACCTACTTCTCAAGAGTCTCTCAACTCCATCTCGGACTAACTTGAGTCTGTCCTCAGGGTCGTGCCAGGCCATGTAGCCGATACGCCAACCGGGGGCGAAGTATACCTTGGAAACACCATTTAGAACAATAACGGGCACAGTTTTCGACCGTGAGGCTACAGAGCAAAGTTGTCCTGTCAAGTCTAGTCCATCGTATATCTCATCTGCAACAATGGTGCACTTAGGATATTTTTTGGCAATGTCTAGCAATGCATCGATTTCCGAGGATGTTGCAACATTCCCAGTAGGATTATTTGGATTTATGATTACTAAGAGTCTGACACTATCATCCATCTTGGTCTTGATGTCTTCTAGGTCAATTCTCCAGCCGTCCTCTGGGTCTAGGCGATATTCAATTGTGGTAGCGCCGTACATCTGAGGATAAGCCATGTATGGAGGATAATGAGGGCCTGGAGCAAGTACCTTTGTTCCCTCCTCTAGGAACGCGGCGAAGATAATTTGCAAGGCTTCCGTAACTCCATGTGTAACGTAGACATCATCTTCAGAACAAGTCCAGCCTTTGCCATTTTCAGCTGTGGCAATAGCCTGCCTAAGTGCAGGGATTCCATATGACGGACCGTAGCCATTATCCTGTGAATCCAAGGCCTGTTTGTAGGCAGTAATCATGTGTTCGGGCGTCGGCAGTCCTTCGTAAGCCAATGGATCTCCAATGTTTAGTCGAATGATTTCATGCCCTTGCTTCTCCAACTCAATGGCTGGAACAACAACATCTCTAATCGCATATTCGATAGCGGCAGCGCGCTCAGAAACATCGACTTGTTCGACCATTTACTCACAACCCGAGCAGATTACGAGCGGCTTCTAATGCATCAGGGATGCCATCAGGTTTGGTTCCGCCGCCCTGAGCCATTGTTGGTCGACCTCCTCCTCCGCCATCTATGTGGCCTGCTATAGCAGCAAGAATTTCTGTGGCATCATGTTTTTCGGCCGCGATTGAACCTTCAGTACTCGCAACGATTAGTTTTCCTCCGCCGTCTCTGGTGCCAAGAACTGCTAGAGTTGGATTCTGAGGGTCTCGTGTCAATTGGCCGAGCATAGACATCACGGCTTTCATATCGCCATCTACTTCCATAACCGCATAGCGGATTCCATCTTTTTCTATGGCTCCATCTCCACCTCCACTAGTTCGCAGTCTAACGATTTCTGCTTCGAGTGATTCGATCTTCTTCTGTTGGAATTTCCATTCCTCAAAGAAGCGGGAGACCGCACTTGGAAGATCATCCGTAGAGACTCCAAGTACCTCGCTTGACTCATTCAAGAGGCGCTCTTGAACTCGGGCGTGCTCACGTGCCGTCTCCCCTGCCACGACCTGCAGACGCACTACCCCGTCTTGGACTTGACTCGACCGAATAATACGAAGTTCGGAAACTTCACCAGTATTGTCGTGGTGCGTTCCGCCACAGGCCTGCACATCGTGGTCACCGATTTTGATTATTCGTATCTGACTATGTTTGGGTGGTCCTCCTTGGTATAGTTCAAAGCCAAATTGCGAATCTGCTTCGGCTCTATCGAGGACCAATTTTTCAACAATTGGGTTCTTTGCAATAATCTCGTTTGCATGATCCTCAATTTTATCCAAATCATCTCGGGAAAGTCGAGAGTAGTGGGTTAAGTCAATTCTTGCATATCGGCCGCCCTTGTTTGAACCGGCTTGCCAGATATGAGGCCCTAGTAGTGCACGAGCACTTCCTCCCACTATGTGAACCGCAGTGTGATGATCCATCAATTGCCGTCTTCTTTCCCAATCAATCTGACCAGATATTTCTCCTTCTTCAACAGAGCAATTTGTCAAGTGATAAATTACTCCATTTTCGATTCGGGTATCGACAACTTTTGCTATTCCTAGAGTTCCTTGATCACCAAGTTGACCCCCTCCCTCTGGATAGAAAAGAGTACTATCGAGTACTACTGAGTGCGTAGGTGTGACCGCAACTTCAGAAGATAGATTCAGTGAATCGATTTGTGACGAAGAGAGGGGGTTACATTCCAGAACTGTTGCACTGAATTTGGTTTGTCTTGTGTCAGAATAGTAATCTTGCTGAGTCTGTGGGAAATCGGATTGGAATATTTGCCCTTTGGCTTTGCCCTTTGCAGCAGCCTTTGTCCTCTCTGCATTTCTAGCGGCCATATCGGCTGCGAAGCCCACCCTAACAGAGAGATTTACCCAACCTAGTTTAGTTGCAATAGAAACTACCATTTCCGGATTCAAACCTCTTTCTTCAGCTAAACGAAAAAGAATCTCATCTGGGGCTGTGGCTGCATCTTGCGGAAGTTCTCTGAGTGCTGTTCTAACCGCGGCCTCGCCCTTTCTCAACATCTCATGGTAGCGAGCCTCTTCTAGACCTAGTATTGTGAGAATACCATCCCTACTCTGAACAAATCCATCAATATCGAGGTGGGTATCGATGTGGTGTGCAGCCAATTCACTTAATGAGACATCAATGCCTAAATCTCCTTTCATCCTACAAACTCTACGAGCCATCATACGGGCAAGATATCCGGCTTTTGCATTACTTGGAACTAAACCATCACCTAACATATTGCAAATTGCATGCATATGATCGGGTATTGCATAAATCGAAGAAAGGGGCTCAGTGAGACGTTTTAAGTCGGTAACAGAAATCTCCACCCCGCCGTCGCCTAATCTTTCTACAAGTCTCTGATACAATGAGTCAACATCGGTTCCAACGTCTATGTTCAGGATACCGGCGAGTTGAGATAATTCAGCAAGTAAGTCATCCGTATCGACACCTAACCCTAATCCTTCAACCATCGAATCAAAGCCTGCGATTTGCTTCAACCAATCGACAGACTCTGGATATATCGCTTCGTAAATTGTAGAGGTTCCTGCCGCGGCCCAACAAAATCTCTCTAACCCATATCCCGTATCGATAATCTGCAGAGGCATTTCTCGGTATCGAAGTCCTTTGATTTCGATATCTCCATCTTCATGCTCCTCTAGATTCATGAATACTAGAGTAGCCAACTCAAGTCCACCGACTATTACTTCTAGAGCTGGGCCTGCATTTCCACCTCCTGACCATGGGTTCTCAATATAGGTGATATCAGCAGGTTCAATGCCAAATGTGTTCACAAGCATATCGTCGCAATATCGAACACATTGGTCAATCCAGTAAATCACATCTCCATCATCGGGGCGATTAAAGGCGTGGTGTGCCATCATTTCGAAGGTAGTTAAATGGCGGCCGGAACGGCCTACTGCAGCAACGTCGGTTAATCGAATACATGGCTGACTTATTCCAAGGGGATTTGCAGGTGGGGGAACCAATCCACTTGTTACATGCGGCTGGAAATCGGCGATTGATGCAATGGTTAAGTGAATATCATCTCTCCATCTCGCCAATACTGGATATGGATCCATTCTAGCATGGCCTCTCTGCTCAAAGTAATTGAGGAATGTATCGCGCATCGCATCTTTCAATGCCTTTCCACGCATAGGAAATCCGTCGATTATCGGATTCCCAATGAAAGTGTAGGAATCTTCCACCGTATCTCCTGAAGTAGTTCGGGAAGGGTCTCTAGACCAGAACCTAAGTCCTGTTACCGTACATTCTCTACAGGAATGGTCAGACTCTTCCCAAAATGGAATATTGGTCTCTCCAAACGCCATCACGGCTCCTCCTTACACCCTACCCATCGAACAAGTCGTCTTGAAAGCAATTGTTCATCTTGCTGCGGCGCGTTGAAATCAAGGGTGCTTCACGAATCATCATGAGCGCTGCTTGGCGTGAGCATCTTCATCCCGATGGAGAAGGTAGAATGCGTATCTTCAAACATGGTTCTATGCTTACTGACGCGGTATTGATTTCAGATCAAGATCATATGGATTCGCATAGTGATGACCGATCCCCTGAACAACTCTGCAATACTGCAGGGATACCAGGAATTATCGGTGATGCTTGGGCCATGGCTGACTGGCATTTTGGCTACGGTTTTCCAATTGGAGGAGTGGTGGCAACCGATGTTAATGCTGGAGAATTAGGGGGGGCGATTTCCCCTGGAGGTGTGGGTTTCGACATCAATTGTGGAGTTCGCCTCTGTTCACTTGATGTCGAGATTTCAGATATTGAACCAAAGTCTCTAGCCGGTTCTCTTGCAAGTCAAATCCCTGCCGGGGCTACAAGTAAGGGTGGCGTCCAACTAGATGATACCACCATGGCTGCTGTTCTTTCAGAAGGCGCGAAAGCTGCCGTAGATATCGGCTGGGGAGAAAGTCAAGATTTGTTAGCAATAGAATCCAATGGATTGTTGGATAGTGTGGAAAGAAATGTGGGTGAAAGGGCACAGAAACGTGGGATGAAGGCTCTTGGAACATTGGGTTCCGGTAATCACTTCCTCGAATTACAGATAGTCGATAGGATTGAAGATCAGGCCGCAGCAAAGGCCTACGGTTTGAGAGAAGGGCAGGTTACTGCAATGATCCACACAGGATCAAGGGGGCTCGGCCATCAGGTATGTAGTGAACATGTGGCAAAAATAGAGAGGAAATATCAACGCTATGGTGATCATTGGCTCGCGCCGGAATGGGATTACAGGCTGCGGGACAGGCAATTGGCAGCAGCACCGATTTTCAGTAGAGAAGGAGGTGCCTATCTCGATGCAATGCGAGCCGCTGGAAATTATGCCTTCGCAAACCGTTCTGCACTTACTCAAAGATTGAGAAATGTGCTTAGAAACAAACTTGGGGTGGATGGGAATTTGGATGTGGTATACGATGTTAGCCACAATATAGCCAAAGTCGAAGAACATGTCGTTCACGGTAAATCTTGCAAATGTTGTGTGCATAGAAAGGGAGCAACTCGCGCCTTGGGCGGAGATCATCCCGAACTTGCCAACAGATTCTCCAGTGTAGGTCAGCCTGTTCTGGTGCCGGGTGACATGGGTACTGCCTCTTGGGTATTAGCGGGACCAAAGACAGGAGCCAATGATGCATTTTCTTCCTCGTGTCACGGTGCTGGAAGACAGTTATCTAGAACCGCTGCTAGGAAATCAGTTGATTCAGTAGAACTTAGAAAAAGACTTGAGGCTTCGGGAATTCATGTTCGAGCAAAAACTCCCAATGTGCTTGCTGAAGAGGCTCCTGAGGCGTACAAAGACGTAGACGAGGTGATTGCCCTTACCGCTGCAGCAAATCTAGCAAGACCTGTGGCTAGACTGCGTCCATTTGCCGTAATTAAAGGATGATGCTACGAAACAAGTCATTGTCGTTCTCGATATTCTATTTCGATTACGTCGCCGTCTTTCATAACATAATTTTCGTAATCGGAATTTTGTAGGCCGTTTACGAACATCACTACTTCATTCGCATCATTAGCAACTTTGTTCAAAATATGTGTATCATCAAATTGCTCACCCCAGATTACGAAAAAGGCACCTACTGGTGCGTCCATAGCTCCAGGTGTTTCTATGTGTAGCCTTCCTGTATCGTCATGTGTGTGCACGCCACGCATTCCCTCTGGACAAACTTCATCCTTAATCCCAACATCATTTGGAATCAGAATATTATTTCCGTTAATGGTCACTGAAAGAGTTGCATGTATGTGAGATATACTACCACTATGGTCTGCGAGACAGACATCCAATACCTCCCAATCTGGCACTCCATCAGTCGTAGAATCAGAATCTAGCAATACTACACCAGCGAAGGCAAGGGTGCAGAATAGGCCTGCGGCAAGCAAGACTTGCACTTGATCCATGAATCTTCGGACCGGTCAAGCGATAATGAATGATATCCTGAGAAGTTCATGGTCGAGGCTGGTGCAATACCTGAATGGTGGGGGCCAGCAAAGCAAGTAATTTCAGTGAACGATAACTTGCTAAAGGGTGTAATTGAAGAATTGGAAGAACCTTCATTGAGTAGCAGAGGCGACTTGTTTGCAACATTAATCAAATCAATTGTTGGGCAACAAATTTCGGTAATCGCAGCCTCGGCAATTTGGTCTCGGTTCTGCAATTGTGTCGTTGAAGTAAATGAGGAAACAATACTGACTAAATCCCATCAAGAACTGAGAGAGGTAGGACTATCTCATCGAAAGGTGGAATATATCGTCGGAATAGCCGAGGCTTGGCAAGACGGGTTTGGTGAAATTAACTGGGATTCAATGAGCGATGAAGAAGTAATTGAGGGGCTTGTGAAATTACGAGGGGTTGGCCGCTGGACTGTTCAAATGCTACTTATTTTCGCCTTATTGCGGCAAGATGTATTTCCGATTGACGACATAGGACTAATCCGTGGCATGGAAAAATTATACAATTCGGGAGAGAGTTTGGACAAGTCTCAGTTGTATGAGATTTCCAATAATTGGAAACCCTACCGTACAATGGGTGTCTGGTATATTTGGAGATCAATAGATCCGGAGCCTGTAGAATATTGAATTACATCGAGTATCCGCGCTTCGGTTGATTAGGTATCTGAGGAGTATTACCTGATTGAACTCCATCGGCTTCCTCCATAATTATCGTAAGCAGGGTGTGAACTAGAGCTCTCAAGTCTTCTAATTCCACTCGTAATTCTTCTACCGTGAACTCATCGCTATGCTGGTCCAATTCCCCATCCCCATCGAAGGAATTCAATTCCCTCAAGCAAAACTTCGGCTTTCTAGGGTCTATAAACTCCATAGGTTAGCCTGTCGGCTAAATCGGGTTTAGCGTACGGTTCAGAGGATTTCAAAGCGAACAAATTTACAAAATTTCATTCACTTTCTGAAACATCATCTTCGTGCTCATACTCCTCATCGTCGTATTCGTAATATGAATCATCCTCGTCGTAGTAATACTCTTCATCGCCGCTACGAGATCTGCTTACAAAGAACCCAACCATTACGACTGCGACTAAGAATACTCCTCCCATAATGAGGTAGACCATCGTATCTTCATCGCTTCCTTCGTCGGTTATTGGCGCTTGCACCACGAGTCCGCTTATCGGATGCGCAGGGTTGTCAAAATCATCATCGACAATGACGTACAATACAGGCTGGCCAGGATCTCCAGCAACCCATTCGAACCTAGCATAAACCGATGACGTCTCAGCAGACAAATCCAAGTCAATACTACTTGTTTCTGCACGCCACTTTCCATCGTTGGTCAGTTCGTATAGGTTAATCTCTATTGTGCCATCTCTCTTTCCAGTGTTTGACCAGTATGTCTCGATAATCACTGTAGTGTCCTGTAAAGGATCCTTAGGTGAGACGACGACGTTGTCCAGAGCTGGATTGAATTCCATCACTCTCAGAGCCACCGCTCGTGGTGCTTCATCACTACCTAACCCTTGGACTTCATTCCCTGCTCTGTCGGTCGAAGTCACCCAGAACATGATTCTGTCACCTTCTTCGATTGTAAATCCTTCAAGGTTCGGGGTGAAGTCAAGGCTTCCTTGGAAAATGTCTCTTCCGTCTTCAGAGAACAGCATGCGTAGGCTACCGGTATCTTCGGTACCTGCCACCGGCTGGTTGTCCCTTAGGAATATCCACGCGACTTCGAGGTCCTCATCGGGCATACCGATTTCATCAACAATCGTCAAGGAAACTAGGACTTCTTCTAGCAAATCAGATTCCAAAACGGTTAGAGATGAATCCGGATAATTCATTTGGTCGAATAAAACTGTTGGAGATTTACTATCGACTGTAACTTTACCGTCGGTGTTAGTGGATGTAGTTCCAAATCCAGGCACATTTAGTACAGTTGTAGTTACATCCATCGTTGGGCTAAATGGGGCTCGCATTGGCAAGGTCATTGTAGTGTACCAAGTTCCTTCCTCACTCACATCTGCAAGAGAGGAAATCACTTCTGTTCCGTAGACCAATGTCATCTCTACCTGCAAATCGTCAGGGACTTCGGTGAATATTTCTCCAGACCCGTTGTAGAATACTCCACCTGTCATTTCGAATTCATCGCCTTGTCTTAGGTAGAGGTGAGCATCCTCTGTAAGTACGATTGGAGGTGTCAAATCTGACATCCCAGAAGCTACTGCTACAAGCGAATTATCCAACACCCAAGTCAACTCACCTATGTTATTTGCATAGTCAACTTCCGTAATCTCATCGATGATACTGACACTCGGCTTGCAGCCAAATTGACCTTCTTCCCATGGATACTCCCAGGAGATTTCAAACATCATTGCGAGTTCTGTCACAGCAGATGTGATTTGCTGAGTCTGTACGTTTAATGGGGATACCATCGAGTCATCCGCTGTCCATATCTCGCCAGTACCAGGGTTGTAGGAAACCTTCCCAAGATTGTCGAGCCTATCTCCACATAGCATTATGGTGATATTGTCCAAGGTTTGCAAACCATTAGGCTCGCTTATCTGCATTGTAAATGTATGCGGAACACCCGCTAGAAGGTAACCTGTGTATCTGTCTAAGTTGAATCCATTGTGAACAATTTCAGTTGGCTCATCGGTAGCGATAATCACGCTAGCCCAAGAGTTATCGGCACCTGGGCCACCGCCAGTTCCTCCTTCTTGATATGTTAGACCTGCCCAATCGGTTCCCTCTAGGTAAATGTGAACTGGACTGTTGAAGGATTGGCCAGAAACATCGATTCCTGCGAAAGTCACCTGCTGCTCACCGGTCATTCCTGCGGAAAGTGGTTGGACTTGCGAAAGATATTCTTCTTCTTCGGCGATACCGTTGAAGTTAAGATCGTCAGAATCTGCTCTCCAATAGTGCAGGGTTAGTGTTTCGCCTCTAGCCTGCGGCTCTTCTATTGTCACAAATAGACTGAGTGGAAGAGAAGGATCCCAAACCTTTCCATTAGCATTTTGTAAACCGGACGGAGTCATTACCTGAAGCGGTCCTGCTGTTGGGGCTGTAAAGTCGTTGACCATTACCACGATTGATGTTTGTCCGGAGACGTCTTCTCCTCCAATAGAACCCGACAACGGGCCAACTCTGAACAAGTCTGGCGTAGCTGCAATTTCGGACTGGCCAGTTGGAGTATTGAACGTTCCAGAGAACTGACCATCATCGTGAGAGTCCAACAGCAAGACCGAGTTTGATAGATTGAGTCTTACTTGGAAATCAGAACCCAATGGCCTAGTATCAAGTGAGTTCTGGAATCTGACCGATCCAGTCACATTGATTTGGCTACCTTCCAAAATAGGGAATGGGTAGAACGTCGAGAATTGATTGGAAATCAGGCGATTATATTGATCACGAACTTCAAATGAGTCGATCTGTAAATCATTTTCAATTGCGTTTCCTGAAGCACCGCTAACTGAATTAGCGGGCCAAATCGAGACTTCGTTGGTATCGTATGCCTGAGCAATCCAATTGATTCTATCCAAGTCATTCCAGCTCCATGACATATCGAATTTCCAAGTTACTTGAACATCCATCCAACCATCTCCGCCATCGACGATAGAAACCTCGCTAGATGAAGTGTCGAGAGACATTAACTGGGAGCCAGAAGACTGAGCGAATGAAACAGAGTCAGAATTCACACCCCATGAATTGTCTGCAGAATTTGTCACCCAAAATGAAATTGTTTCGCCATCGGAGGCGTGACCTACCAATGAAATGGTTTGCAATTCAGAATTATCATACAGATGTCTATGACTTGTTACGATTTCATACATAGTACCATCTGGGTAGAATACTTGTGGAACAGAGAAATCCTTGTTGGTAATCATCAATTCATGCAAAATTTGTCCATTAATCAATACCTGACCTGCAGGTGCAGTGATGTTAGTCGGTATGTTGATGTTGACCGCAGTTGGATTCGCAGCGGCTGCTGAACTGTGATAGTTTGCAAGAGAACTTGTCAAATCCGAAACTGTCTCTGTTAACGAGTAAGATATAGCTAGACGGGAAAGGGTAATCGTTTGAGTCGTAGAACTCTCAAGAGTTAGATCGACCTCTTTCCAGACTCTTGAGTTGGCACTTGAATCCGTCCATGTAGCACCCATAGCCGATATCGAAGCAACCTGATTTGGAGAGAAATCCAAGTAAGTCAAATATGGATTAGACGTAGAGGTGGATTTTTGATATCCATTAACTCCGACGCTTATTGAGCCGGCAAAACCATCAGAATCGGAAGTAATTGCCAGTAAACCAGAGTTGGCGATTGCCCCTTCAGGGATTAAGATAGTCAGACTCTCCTGAACACCTGAAATCAGAGAAACTTCTAGCGATGTAGAGCCGATTTGATTGGGGTTCGAAGTTGGTTCGTCTTGCAACATTGTAGTTTGCCATCCAAGATGGCCTCGACCTTGTGAGAATGGGAAATACCAATCATCAGATCCATCCTCAGCAACGTCAATTGCAACATCTCGAGCCGGTTCACCATAGATTGGTGTAATCAACATCTCATCGATGTATCCGTTTGGAGGCAGAGTAACTTCTATTGAATATCCATTAATCGGGTTCGAGAATGAAACATAGCCTCCCTGAGATGTATTTCCTATTGAATTACCATTAGAATCAAATACCGCAATGAGGACATTGTTTGAAGCGTTACCAAGGAAATTAATCCTCTTTATTGGCCTTATCGAATCAACGTAATCCGATGTAATCGTGCTTGTAATCGCTGTTGAATTGAGCAAGTCATCAATGACCTCAATTCCAGTAGGCATATTCCAACCATTGAAGTCAAATAATTCGGCAGAAAGAATTCTAGGGCCGCCAATCTCTACATGGCTGATTATTGGTGTAGAAATTGTACTAGATGATGATAGTTCTAATCTGAGCTTAACTGTAGGGTGGGTTTCAGAATCTAGACCTGCTAGATTAACCGGGAAATCAAGAGTTTCAAAACCAGTAATTGGTTGCTCGGTTAAAGCGTCAAGAATTGTTGCTGTGACTGTCGAGTTTGTATCAATTTTACCTTCAATTTCAACCATTCCCATATTGAATGAATCCAATCCATTCAATTCAATTGGCTGACTAATCCAATCCCCTGGAGCACTGAAATAGCCTTGCCGAACCCCGACATTATCTATGTACCAGCCTTGCTGAAGATTAATAGTATAATCATACTTATCGACAGCGATGAATTTGAATCTGACATCGCTACCTGACCATTCTGCCATAGATAACTCGTATGAAGTGAAGTCGGTGTCGCCGCAACTTTCATCTGTCCATATTGGCAGTCCGTCTAAATTGGTTAAGATATAGCCAGTTCCTGAGACATATGTTGACATAGTTTCGGTGTACCAGCCCGGATTTACAATTTCCCAAGCCCCACCATCAACTTCTACCATCAGGGCTCCACCATTCATGTGGCCCTGCCAATTATTGTATTCCCAGCACATCCACATTTCAAAAGTGAAGAATGATATTCCTGATTCGGGCACTGTAATTACTGGAGAAATTAAACTGGCCTCTTTGACGGCTCCTGAGAAGGACCCTTCGGCTCCTATGCTGTATAGATACGGGAAGGATGCCGCTTCAGAAGGACCATAATCCTCTGATACGATTGGAGTTAAATCCCAGCCACATGTGTAACTATTCTGACACCCAGTCCTGGTATTGGTTCTAGTAAATCCATCAACGTCATCAACTTCAGGTTCGGTTACTTCTGAGTCTTCAAAGCCATGTGAATCATCCACATATCCTGAATTCAAAGAAAGGAAACGCCATTCATTTCCAGATGGTGTTGTAGGGGTAGTCCCATTTAGATACACACTGAATAGTGTCGCTCCTGAGGAATCCACAGGTCTGAATCCGAATACGGTCAGACCCTCTCTGCCATCTGGGTCAGAAACACCGCCGGGGGAACCATATCCTACACTGCTATCGGTTTGTACAACATATCGCAACTCAATATTAGCTACTTGATATGCTGTAGGCACGTCACTAAGAATGGTGACCAAACCGCCACTGTCATCTCCATATGAGACACCATCCATGTCAGAATAGCCATTTGTTGGGATCGCTCCGGAACGTGAACGGCACTGAGTCGAGGTGCTAGTACTTGTTGAAGTGATATCTATCCAACTAGCACCATTGTTGTTTGACAATTCGATACAGGCATTATCCCAAACTGAACCTTCCAAGTCCCAATGCAGATCAAACTCGATATCTGTAGCTCCCGTCAAATCTAAACCGGAATATGTAAGATAGCCTAGTTGATTGTGTCCATAGTAACAGTAACCTGTGTACATGTAAGCAGCGTATCCATTTACATCACATCCATGATGCCAAGCCCCACTATTATCTCCGTCATTGTGATAATTAATGTTGTCAAGGAACCAGCCAGCAGAGCCAGTAGAAGTTGCTGAGGTTACAATTCTAAATCTGAATTGAATTTCCGTAGAAGTAGTAATTTGAGAAATGTTAGACAAGTTTTTGGAAGAGGATACCCAGCCACTTACTGTATCTCCACCGAAAACCGGTATTGTATCAGAATTAGGTGTGCCAGAAACTCCTAGGTCATCCATTGGAATTGAATGGGAGTAACCCGATTCCAAATCAGTCCAGGTCCAATCTCCCCAACCTGATGATCCATTTCTGATTCTGTGTTCAACCCAAGCACCATCGCCAGATTCCAAATCGTGCCAGTGGTCAAAAGAAAAAGAATAGTTCACATGTGTGGCTGGATTGGCGGGTATATCGGATTCTGGAATAAGGAACCATGCATCAGTACCTGGGTCTATAGGATCGCCTGGTAAGGTACCCACTACCACTTCTCCTTCCGATGGAGATGCTGGAGCTGCCCCATGGGCTAATTGTTGCTGATCGCCCACTATTGTACCTCCTAAATTAAGGAGTGTTGCAAACCAAATTTCTTGTACATCACAGAAATAGAATTCGCCCTCAATCTCAGATGCGTTGAGTGTGGTTACCTTATCATAATACATTGAGTAATCATTACCCCATTGGATGTATGTACCTCCATAGGTGCACGTGGCGTTGCCATTCTGAAGTGTAATACTCTCTACGGTCACCGTTCCATTTTGCACCGTACCATTCACATCTCCTGATGGGGGTAAACCACTTCCATTCTCAATTGTCGCATTCGTTTGACAGAGGTTTTCTACAGAAGTGATCTCACTACTCTCAAGTGCTCCATCAAAGTTGTCATCGAAACCTGAAGTTAGGTTGTACAACAATAAATCCCCGCATTCAGTTGAGGGAGCAATTGGGTTCTGTAGAAGCCACAGGTGAGATCCAGGGCCTGAATGATAATCATCCGCCATAGCAATTGTGAAATTGCCGTTATCATCAAAAGTCCAAAGTGAGGATGTAGAACCATCATCATACATGGTTAGATTGCCATCCAGAAGTGAGTCTGTAACGCCATCGTATGTGCCATTGTCGAAATCCTCGCCGCTAATTGAAATCGAACCAATGGTTGAGGAAGCCATAGGATTACTATCGATAGAAATCCAACCATCTACAATGGTTTCATTAATTGGAACGCTGAATGCATTTGTAGTGACACCATCATCGTCGGGATTGATTGGTGTTGTAACGCTCCAATTGGTAACTCCTGCACTGGCAAATGGAGCGAATATCATCAACATTACAAGGGCGGTTGCTAGTCTTCGGCGGCTGGCGGGCATAGCCTTTACAGGCATGGTGAGATTATAGAATTCTCGGTCTCTGTTCTACGAACAGGGTAAAATCAGAGAATTTAACTTGAAGTTTTTTCTCTAGGTGATTTTCGGAAAATATGCTTGTTTTTGGAGC
>CAZKVK010000006.1:47001-54852 GCA_964556195.1 uncultured Candidatus Poseidoniales archaeon | reverse complement strand
GATTATGCTAATTTTCATTGATGAAAATGAGACCGAACGAGTCTTGGAAGGCCGTATCGGTGACGACGAAGACGAAGATGATTGGTGGACAGATGAAGGTGAGTCTATGGAGGGTGCAGAGCTTGGCGAGCATGCAACAGTGGCTTGATACCTGTGAAACGGATTTTCTGTTTTTTTCACAAACCGTGTGCTTCTATTGCACTCGTGCGAAAAACACCCTGAATGCAAAGGGCCTCACTTACACAGAGGTCAACTTTGACCATGAAGAAGACCTTCGCTGGGAAGTTGTAGAAGCTACTGGACATCGAACAGTTCCTGTCTGCTTTGATGTTAGAGGTGAACAGCCAATCTTCGTCGGTGGTTCCGATCACTTGATGGAATATCTTGCCTGACTCTACTATACCGAGTCAGCCATTCTCTGAACAGAGTCCTTGAGTTCATCTATTTGGTTCAAATTAACCATGTGGCCTTTCTCATGTTCAAGGCGAGTAACTGGCCATCCAGCAGATTCGTAGATTTCAGCGTGTTCTATCGCTACTTCTAGGGGCACAAGGTGATCACTTCTTCCATGCATCCAAACTACCTCTCTTGGTTTCAGGAAAGCAAGAGATTCTGTCAATGAATCTGGTCTAACACTCTTTGTTCCAATTAGGATAAGACCAACAATTCTCTCCTGTAAATTTGTTTCCAGAAGTGCGGAGGCAATCGCCCCACCTTGAGAAAATCCTCCAATAATTACTGGCCCCTCAGGAATCTCCTCGATCACTCTGTGCATGGACTCTTCAACCTCCTTTTGGGATTCTGAGCCCAATGGTAGAGTTGGGTCTTCAGCACGTAGCCACCAAGCAAATCCACCTCGAGTTGGGTGTTCAATTTCTGCTTGCGGACAGAGCACATTCCAACCATTAGGGGTCAATCTCTCAGCCAGTGGTTGCATTTTCTCTGAAGTCCCAGTCATTCCATGTAG
The DNA here is from genome assembly GCA_964556195.1 of uncultured Candidatus Poseidoniales archaeon. Taxonomy (GTDB): domain Archaea; phylum Thermoplasmatota; class Poseidoniia; order Poseidoniales; family Thalassarchaeaceae; genus MGIIb-O1. Next base: position 53,885 of record CAZKVK010000006.1, on the reverse strand, counting down.
CATAACGAGAGTTCCGGAAGCCATTTCGACACCTCAGAGTGTCCATGAATAGGTGATAGCACCAGCGATGATAAGTCGAAGATCTGAATCGCCAGTAAAGGTCAGAGTTAGTGTATATTCTTGACTCGGGTAGGGAATAGTTCCGAGCGTACCATATTCTTCCGCACCGGGCCCCCAAGTTCGTTGTAGAGCCGATACCGAGGTGTGGTCTCGAAGAGTCAGGCTAATGCTTGAACCTCCACTTCCACAGGCTGCATCCAGATAGTAGATCATCTCGTCCCACTCACCATCACTAGGATGGTCACTTACGAGGAATGTATCTCGTATCTCAGCATCTGTACCTGCATTTTCCCAAGTATCGGAATACAGGTCACCACCACGGATGAAGAAGACCTCACCATCATGACCTTCGCCATCCTCTGTGTGCCCATTTGTTGCAAGCATCATTCGTAATTGCTCAATCCCCTCTGCGTCAGTCCAGATGAAGGATGAGAAGAAACCAATATCTGTGTTGAAAGTATAGTCAAGCCTAGCACCATCGGCAGCTTGTGCAGACATTGTTGCATGCTTGCTACCGACATCGAGGGCTATAGCAGTCCAATCGTTAGTAAATAGAGAAAAGGCCCACGAATCTCCTTCTGAAATTGGGAAGGTTAGGACGGGCTGTGCTACACCATTCTCAAATGCGTTTAGGTGGTCATGGGTTATCCTTCCAAGGAATGGGTTGTGGTTGAGAACGGCGTGCCTTCGTGCCTCTCCTATTGATGAGATTGCTAGCATGTAGGCTGTCCCATCATCTTCACTATCCGAGGCAACTACTAGTCGAGCGGTATCATCGGTGTATTCTGGTGTTGAGAATGTGTAAAGCCACCAATCTCCGATATGCCAAGTTGGCACTTCGATTGTGTGATCTGAACCTCCTCCACCTGAATTAGTAAGGCCCGCACAGCCAGATAGACCAGCTACAAGCAGTAGCATGGTCAGGCCAATGGCACCACTCCGCATGGTTGACCCTAAGGCCAGACTCTCAAGAGTCTGACGCTTTGCAGTAAGTAAATTCAGAAGAGGCCACTAGAGGCTCCAACGACTGCAACAATTGACATCAACTTGATGAGAATGTTCAGCGAAGGTCCGCTCGTGTCCTTGAATGGGTCACCAATTGTGTCACCGATAATTGCAGCATCGTGAGAAGCATCTCCCTTTACTGCACCTTCGATATGACCTTGCTCAATGGCCTTCTTTGCATTGTCCCAAGCTCCACCAGCGTTTGCCATGAAGAGAGCCATAAGAACTCCAGAGACTAGAGAACCAGCAAGTAGTCCACCTAGGGCTTCTGGGCCAATAGCCATTCCAACAATTATTGGTGCAGATACTGCAACTATTCCTGGCATAATCATCTCCCTAAGAGCAGCTTGTGTTGAGATTTCAACACAGCGCTGACTGTCAGGCTTAACACCTTCACGACCTTCTAGAAGGCCATCAATTTCTGCGAATTGTCTGCGGATTTCAACCACCATATCGTTAGCAGCCTTACCAACTGATGTCATTGTCATGGCGGCTACTACGAATGGTAGAGCGCCTCCAATCAGTAATCCAATGACTACCTCTGGCTCGGTAAGCGCCAAGTGTTCTGGTTGTAGTCCTGCAGCAGTACCATATGCAGCGAATAGAGCAAGAGCGGTCAGGGCAGCGCTACCAATTGCGAATCCCTTTCCGATAGCAGCGGTAGTGTTACCGATTGAGTCGAGGCTGTCTGTAATCTCACGGACTTCTGGACCAAGTTCTGCCATCTCTGAAATTCCACCAGCATTGTCTGCAACTGGACCATATGCATCAACAGTCATAGTTACACCAACAGTTGCTAGCATTCCCATTGCAGCCATTGCAATTCCATAGAGCCCATGCGATGCGGTAGCACCATCAGTTTCCATCATAGCCCAATTTGCGGAATAAATCCCAGCAGCGATTAAGAGAATTGGAAGGAAAGTTGACATCATTCCTACAGATAGTCCTGCAATTGCATTTGTTGCCGGACCAGTCTTTGACATTTCACCAATATGGGGTATCGCCTTTACTTTGAACATGAAAACATCTTCAATTCCTGTGTAATATTCGGTTACTAGGCCAATTAAAATCCCAACAAGCGAACCAGCGATAACTGCTATCATTGGTTCAGTTCCAGTCTCCAGACCAAAGTAATCGATACCAAACCATCCACCTGCCCAGAATAGAGCAGCACCGATGAATGTGGTGTTTCTTAGTGCAGCAGCAGGATCTGTGCCTTTCAACAATTTCATGCTGAATACGCCAATGATTGATGCTGCATATCCTACCAATCCTAGCATAATTGGGAGTGTAATATAATCCGAAGCCATTCCCTCTGAGGCTTGGGCTATTACCATAGCAGCAATAATTGATCCAACAAATGACTCGAAGATATCTGCTCCCATTCCTGCTACGTCACCAACGTTGTCACCAACATTGTCTGCGATAACACCAGGGTTACGTGGATCATCTTCAGGAATTCCCGCTTCTACCTTACCAACAAGGTCAGCACCGACATCCGCAGCCTTAGTGTATATTCCACCACCTACGCGAGCGAAGAGCGCGATAGAAGAAGCACCCATGCCAAACCCAGCGATGTTTTGAACCTCAGGTCCAGTTCCAAGCCAATATGCCATCAGAGAAATTCCCATGAGTCCTAGACCACCAACGGAGAGTCCCATTACGGCACCTCCATTGTATGATACTTCTAGAGCAGCGGATTGGCCTCCAGATGCGGCAGCCATCGCTGTACGTCCATTTGCACTGGTTGCAGAGCGCATACCAGAGTATCCAGCAGCCACGCTACACAAAGCACCCGCAAGGAAAGCCAGAGATGTTTCATACTCTTGACCATTAATTACATACAAAAGTACAGCCACTACGATGATGAAAATACTGAGATATTTGTACTCAGCATTCAAGAAAGCCATAGCTCCGGTCTGAATTTGTTCAGTTATGTCTGCTACAGTTTCATTTTCAATTTTGATTTTCTGTACTTGTGTGTAGAGGAAAAGTGCTATTGCCAATCCAGCCGCACCTACTCCAATTCCTATCATTGCAATGTCCATGGCGTTCACCTATGTCGTGCCGCCGACCGGAGGACTCTATTTAATCCGAATTGTCATCACCCGCCCCTATGGGGCGGAGATTATGCTTGATACCGGCCGACGATAGTAGCGAATGAAGACAATATGCTGGCCCCATCATGTTCGCCTTTGAATGAGGATAATTCCTCTTCGGTAATGTGCCCCCATTCGTAGGCACGCTCAATTCTCGCCCTTGCTGCCTCGGGATGGAATTGGATGCCCCATGCTGGTAAAGGGTCGCCATTTTCGGCTAGAACTCTAACTGCAGTAACTCCGTTATGATTTGTTGAACATAGAAGAGAACAAGATTCTGGCACGGTCATTACATGATCTTGATGAGTGAATAATCCAGCAACACATGAACCATCAGAAACGTGTGAGGTAAGCAATTCATCCTCTCCCCCATCATCTGTGAAATCTAGGTCCCAAATTCCGCTAGAGAGTGATTCAGCACGTTCGATTGTTGCACCTAGAGCGTGACAAAGTAATTGGTGACCGAAGCAAATTCCTAGTGTCGGCCTTCCAGCATTTGCCGAGGCTCGAACCAAGGATGCTGTGGGAGCCATCCAATCCTCCCACATGCTCACATTACGCCGAGAGCCACTACAAACCACGGCATCGACAGCAATAGAATCTAGCCAATTTGCCATTTTCACATCATTCTCAATCATCGGCATAACAATTCTGCGGAAAGACACTTTCCTGCCTTCTAAGTCAACGGTCGTCGATTGCCAAAAAGGAAATTCATCATCCCAATGTGGAACGTCATCCTCTGAAAGTGGCACTTCCCCCGCTTCGGATTTTTCTCCAGCCTCGAAGGATTGCATCTGAGGTGTTACAAGAAGCATCTCTACATCTCCACGCACTGCAAATGGTCTCAGGACCTCTCGATTTCCACCATGTCCGAAAGCCGCGCGCTCGACCAGCAGATCGACCATCAGAATCCTCACCATGTTAGTCACAATGACTCTTAGACCACCAATGGTTCAAAGCACCTCGCCTGATAGGCGGTAGCGGTGAAATCACGTGGCAGAGGTGGATAAGCAGTTAATTTTGCAGTCCGTCGGCCCAGTCCAAACAATCTTGGATGCACACGATGGTATCGTAAATGTGGTCGATACCACTGATGGAATAATCATGATTTCACTTGAAGGAGGCTGTACAGGATGCAGTTCAACTCCAATGACTGCCATGCAGATTTACTATTCATTGATGAAACTCGATGAAGTAAACGATGTAATCTTCGTCAACGGCGAACTCCCCGCTTACATGCGAGCCTTTATCGATGACAAATTGGGTGTCGAAAGAACAGATGAATAGACTCAGTCATCATCTCTTTCCCGCTTTCTCATCCTCATTATTTCGTGAGGGTTGATTTCACCTTGCACATCTTGGCCCTTGATGTTGAGTGATCCTGCAGCAGCCACAATTAGAGCAGTCAAAGCAAATGGTAGTGCAACATTGCGAGAACCCCATAGCTCTCCGCCCAGATAATGTAGAGCAAATAGCAAAATCGCAGAGGTCACACACAAGACAAAGATTGTTCTCTGAGCAAATGCTTCTCCCCACTCAGCTCGAGTAAATGTTCCAATACTCATCCAAAGCAACATAGCGATGCCACAGAGAGTAATCGAGGCGGTTTCGAGGGTCGCAAGTAACTCCACGGTCCGCCCATTGGGTAGGTATTTGTCAGTCTTCGCCAGAACAGTGCTAGATGGACAGCCTCAAGGGCCGAGAAGCCCCGTTAGGTGCATGGTCAAGGTCAAGGGTTGGAGTCTACCCAAACCTCGAAGCACAGGCCCTCCTTTCCAAACCAAGTCCTCTGTAGTTGCTGTAATGGAGCAAGTAGGAGTATTGCTAGAACTAGATGGAGCCAATGTCTTCAGGGTTAGAGCATACCAAAATGCGAGCCGAGCACTGGCGTCTATGGAGGAAGATCTGCTGACTGTTGTACAAGAAGGAAGACTGGTTGAGGTCAAAGGAATCGGTAAAGGAATCAGCGGCTTGGTAACCGAGGCAGTGTTGGAAGGCACTTGGGGAGATTTGCCCCAACTATATGCAAAAATCCCACCAGGCTTAATCGAGATTGTAGGGATTCCTGGATTGGGCCCAAAACGTGCTCGAGTAATGTACCAAGAAATCGGAGTAGATTCGGTTAACTCTCTCAAGTTAGCATGTGAAATGGGTCATGTAGCACCCCTGTCGGGCTTTGGTGAAAAAAGCCAACAGAAATATCTCGAAGGAATCGAGTTACTACGCCGCTATCAAGGGCGCTCAAGAATGGATGTTGGTCTGATGTTTGGCCGTGCTTTAGAGGCTAGGGTTGCTGCGATTCCAGGAGTTTCCCGAGCGCAACTTGCAGGTAGTGCACGGCGGCGAAGAGAGACAATCGGAGACCTCGATATCGTTGCAGCGGCCGAACCTGAAAATCACGATGCTGTAGTCAAGGCTATTCTCTCTCTTCCCGGAATTGCCGAGGTAAAGGGTTCGGGTGAGTCAAAGGTCAGCCTAATCCTCGAACAAGACATGCTATCTGGAGCAGATTCCAGTGGGAGTCTAGATGCGCAACTCGCGGAGTCTATGATGGAACGTAGTGGAGATGCTACCATCGACGCTCAAGTCAGAATAGTGCCTCCCGCAACTTTTCCATTCACTTTGGCTTACTTCACGGGTTCCAAAGAACACAATATCCGAATGCGTCAGTTGGCCATAGACCGCGGCCTTAGATTGAATGAATTCGGCCTTTTCCCTGAGAAAGAGGCTGGCGATGCAATTGGGATGGAGGCGGCAAAATACACCCTAGAATGCGCTGATGAATCAGACATATATCGGCATCTCGGGCTTGATTGGGTACCTCCTGAGATGCGTGAAGACATGGGGGAAATTGAGGCCGCACAGTCATCTTCCTTGCCAAATCTAATCCAACCAGAGCATATTCGTGGAGCACTTCACAACCACACTGTCGCATCTGACGGAGTTAACACGCTGGAAGAAATGGCCAGAGCTGCACAAGAGTTAGGTTGGCAGTATCTTGGCATAGCCGACCACTCTGAAATTCTCAATATCGGTGGCCGGCAAATTGGTATTCCTGCAGATGAAATTCCAGCCCAAGCCGAAATGATCCGTGCACTTAACGAAGTATGGGCTGACTCAGATGAAGATTTCCGAATTTTCCATGGTTCCGAGTGCGATATATTAGTTGATGGAGGTCTAGATTATCCGGATGCAACTCGCCAGTCCATGAGTCATATTGTGGGCTCAGTACACGCTTTGGGGAGTTGGAAAAATCGAGATGAAATCGAAAACACCGAAGCCCTAATTCGAGCAATAGAAAATCAGACCTTGACAATATTAGGTCACCCAACTGGAAGAATTTTACAGGGCCGAGAAGGGTTCCCAGTAGACATGCACGCGGTTTTGCGAAGAATGGGAGAACTCAATTCAGAAGGCCAATTGAAGGCCGTTGAAATCAACGCGTCACCCTATCGATTAGATCTGGATTGGAGGCTTTGTCATTATGCCAAGCAACAAGGCGTCCCAGTTTGTATCAACCCTGATGCTCATGGAACAGAGGGTTTGGCTGATGTTTGGTACGGTGTTCAGATCGCCCGAAAGGGTTGGCTAGAAGCAGCAGATGTCCTGAATACAAAGACGGGTTCAGAGATGGAACATCTACTTGGCCTCTGACGAAGGTTGATGACTATTGCAGTCCAGCCACAATCATGCGTCTAATGCGGGGACTGGTGTTTGGCG
>CAZKVK010000006.1:0-46901 GCA_964556195.1 uncultured Candidatus Poseidoniales archaeon | reverse complement strand
AATGAAGCGGGCCGCTAAGGCTGACAAAATCGGGGCACAGTTAGACGAATTGTACCCAGAAACTCCAATTCCTTTGGACCATAGTGACCCATACACACTGTTGGTAGCTGTCATGCTCTCTGCCCAGACAACTGACAAGAAAGTCAACGAGGTGACTCCGGCTTTATTTGCAAGAGCAGATAATCCAGAAAAGATGGCCTCTTTGGAAGTTGAAGAGATTCAGAATTTAATCAGAGAAATCGGACTCGCACCGACCAAAGCCAAGAATCTGAAATTAATGGCAGAACAAATACTGCAAGGAGGAGGAGCAATCATCCCGGATTGGAATTTCCTAGAATCACTTGCAGGTGTAGGGCACAAGACAGCAAGCGTGGTTATGTCGCAGGCATTTGGGATTCCTGCCTTCCCTGTCGATACTCACATACATCGTTTAGCGAGTCGTTGGGGTTTGTCGAAGGCGCGTAACGTAGAACAAACAGAACGCGATTTGAAGGCGGTTTTTCCAATGGAGACCTGGAATCGCCGTCATTTGCAAATAATTTTCTTCGGACGTGAATATTGCCCAGCACGCAACCACAATCTCGCCGATTGTCAAATCTGTGGTTGGGCGGCTAGTAAGAAACGAATTCGAGAAGAATCAAAACGGTAGACAATCAACTTCGAACTAACATAAATACGCCCGTGCCGGATAGTGCCAGCCCGATAAGTAGCAATGGAGTTTGTAATGCGGAAATAAAGTTCCGAGTATCTCTTCCTTCCTGACACTGCCCTTCATCCCATCCGGTAATTTGCCCAATTTGTCCGCTGGTGCTGTCACAATTTTCTTCTAACTCATTGTCGATGTGATCAATCGCCATACCTGCTCCAAACCAACCAATGAGAAATAGTGCTCCGATAATTAGCGAGAGTGTTCCTCCGAATGTTCCGGCTTTGCCCATACATCGAATCAACGAGTCTTCTTTCTTCAATGCTCCCAATACGAGCATTCATCACCCCTTCTAATGTGGGCGAATTATGAGTAAGGATATGGTGAATTTTGAGGTCGGTCAATCCGCTCCCGATTTTGAGGCGGAATTGACAGATGGTACAACGATTAGACTCAGTGAAATCCTTGCTGGTGGGGAGAAAGTGATTCTATACTTTTATCCAAAAGATTCGACTCCTGGTTGTACTAAACAAGCCTGTGACTTTAGAGATAATGATGCTAGATTCAGATTAGGAGGATACCGTGTTTTGGGGGTATCGAAGGATTCTGCAAGATCTCATAATAACTTCATCCAGAAGAATAATCTCAACTTTGAATTAATTGTCGATCAAGACATCGAGTTACATCGGCTCTATGGTGTATGGAGAGAGAAAATGAATTATGGTAAGACGTACCTTGGTGTTTCCCGTTCCACCTTCGTAATCGGTTTGGATGGAAATTTCGAATTTGTGGGCTATAATGTAAGAGCCACCGGTCATGTCGAGAGGCTAATGCGTGAACTCGGAGTTGAGAGTTAATGGATATCGACGAACGGCGAAAAGTAGTCTCGCGATACCTTCGTCGTTGCGTCACATACTCCGATGCATCCATTGCTCGCAAACAATCTAGAGGAGAAGATTCTGGAGAGATTGCTCGTTGGCAGGCCTTCCGTGAATTCACTGCATATTCAGCAAGTGAGATGGAATCAGGTGCTCTGGATACATGGCTAACTGACGAAGAAGGAGATCCTTCAGGCCCACCAAATATCGGTGGGCCATCATACAAGATAGACATCGAATCTCTCTCACATTCAGAAAGAAGAGAATGGCTGGCATCATTATTGATGCCTAAGCCAGTAGTTCTTGTTGGTACCAAATCAGTTTCGGGAATAGAAAACATAGCACCAATGTCCTCAATCAGTGTGGTTTCTAACTCTCCTCCTTTGCTCGTGCTTTCACTATCCGCAAATAGAGAGGGTAGGCCTCGAGATACACTGGTGAATTTACAAGAATCCGGGATTGGTTCATCTGCATCTATATTCATACTAAATGCAGAATTCGAATCAGCTGAAGCTGTAAACAAAACCACGAAGAATGTCCCCCGCAATCAATCAGAATGGGATTTCTTACCAGAATCACCACCAAATTATGATTCAGCATTGTGCTCGATAAAATGTAGAGTGGTGGATTTCTATCCTTTACCGGAAGGGGCAGTTGGAACTCTAGTTATTCTAAGAGTGGAAGAAATTGAGGCCCCAGAAGGAATTGACTCGGAATCCATACCGGCCAAACTTTTCCAGATAGGCTTCGACAAACTTGGACCAGGCCCTAGTGATTTGGATTGGCGAAGCCAAATAGACTATGTTTAATCCTCAGATAATTGACCCCACTTGGCCACGCCTAACTTGTGTTTTTCTGTGTCAACCCGCATATTTCGTCCGGCAATCATCAGGAGGGTATCTGACTCGTTTAGGGCAAACACCGGAAGTCCAGTTTGTTGCGCAAGACCCTGGATTCTCCTTCGGCAAACATCTTGTTGACTAGGCATATGGGTAAGTGAGCCCAAATCTGCAATCACGAGATTTCCTTGAGCTAAGTTATTGACCATTCCATCAAGATTCAATCGATGTAAATCATCAGGCTTAATGTAGTGAACAAAACGCTCAGCATCCGCAATTAATTTGTGGGTTCGCTCTACCCAAATTTCCTTGCCCAAATCATGGAAGGAATCATTGTTCTGAGGCCCTGGGTCTGCTGAACGTGGAGGCCTTTTTACCTGCTCAGCCGACTTAGAAGGGTCGGGTAAGCCAAGTAATCTGAATAGATTAACCACGATGATTGGAGTTCCTCTTCCGCAATGAGTGCTTCGCTAAAATAGAGCAAAAAACAGCGGTTGTTGCGAGTCTGAATGGGCGCCGTCATTCTTCCTCGTTTGAAGATTCAGATTGTTCCACCAAATCACTGAAGACCTCATCATTCACAACTTCGGATGCCCTTGCTTTCTCGTATTCTTCGTCAAGCTCATCCATCTGAATCACAGGGGCTTCGTTTGGTGCAGATGACTCAGTCGGTTGTGGTTTTACTTGCTCTTGATTTTCGACCAAATTCCCCTTGTTGTCTCGATCCTGTTCTTTCACTCGTCTTTTGTTTTTATCCTCACTAAAGGGGTCAAATTCGGGGTCGTCAAACGCATCATCCATTGATACTTTGCGACCTCTTTTTGCCTCGGCAGGCGCTTCTACTAAATCGCCGGGTTTGCGCAATTGCACATAGGCAAAGCCACCCCCTCCTGCCAAAATCAGGAGAACCAAAATAATCACAATTGGTGAAGAAACTAGTTCTCCGAAGCTAAATGGCGCCTCTTCGATATTCATTGTAATTGACATTGAATCAGAAAGAGATTCATCTGTAACAGTTAGTTTCACAGATATGGTTCCAGATGTGTCGGTTTTCCACTCAAACCACTTACCCACGTAATCTTCATCATCCGAGGGATTACCATTTCCGTCGCTATCGGTTGTCACATCTAAATCCCAAACATATCTCAAATACTCAAGATCGTGACTTGAGTCGGCTGTCAAGTTAGCACTCAATACCACAATATCTCCTATCGTTGGATTCTGATTACTCACCATTGCATGCGCTGAGGGTTTTACATTGTTGATTGTTATTGGTATCTCAACAGATGCGGTCTCTCCATCATCATCCATGGTGTGGAAAATTATGGATGATGGCGCGCGTTCGGCATCTGGCCACGAGCCGACAAATCGACTTCCTTCGAAATCACAATCATCGGTAGAATCTCCTTTTCCATCACTATTTTCTTCAGGATCAAGGTCGTAACAATTGACAAGATTTTCTGCATCCCCGATAGTATCCCAAACACTTGCAACGATGCTGATTTCACCATCTTCTGCAACTGGTAGAGGGGTGCTAATCGGGTCAATAGTTGGGGCGATGTTTACAACCTCAATTGCCACTACTAGGGTTTCAGAACTATCACCGTCATCATCCGTAACTGCAAGTGTTGCTAGATGTAATCCAGAGGTGGTGTATGTGTGTTCAATAATTGAATTTTGACCAACACTTTCCAACTGTATCTCAGGGTGGTCTTCAGCGTCTGGTGACCATAGATGGATTAATTCATCAATATCATTTGGTGAGTCCTCTGCAGAGCCTCGAATTTCTATCAAATCTCCTTCGTTAATTGTGTATACTCCTCTAGAGTCTGGAGTTAATCTGGTACCCGAATGCCAAATTTCTGCTGCCAAATCAGACGGAGCAATATTGGTCACTTCAACTGTTACTTCTTTGGTAACGGTCGCCCCATCGTCATCCATGGCGATTACTTCGATTGTGTAAGTTCCTTCCGTAGATGGAGTTACAGTGCATCTAGCACTAACCGTGCTACCTTCTTCACAAGAGGTTTGCCAGGAAATATCCACTGGAGAGACTGGAGTATTCGTATCCATATCTTCGCGGTGGGTAACTTCGAATGTCACGGAGGAAAGTACTGGAATCGAATATGCCGAAGCATCAACAATTATTTCGGGTGGGCGATTTAGGACAGTGAAGGTCTCCTCAATGGTATCTGTATCACTCTCAGCATCTGTGATCGTCAAGCGTACGAGATATTCTCCATCATCTTCCCAAACTAAATCATGTATACAGTCATCATCTTGGACAATTTCCACACCTCCGGAAGTTGATTCAATCTCAAATACACAATCGACATTTCCTCCGTCCGGATCCATTGAGTTTAGTGCATTTAGAGTTGCAGTTTCATATGTTTGAACAGGTGAATTTGTCAATAAATCTGCAATAGGCAATCTTCCAATATAGAGACTAAACATACCTATGTTATTGCTACGGTTTCCATCATTAGTTATGGCCTGTGACTCATCTACGACGAATTCTAACAAGGCATTACCAATCGGTTGACCAGCGGGCACTTCCCAATCCAATTCTACTCGCTGTTCTTCTAGACTACCCAATGCTGGAACATAACTTGTAGACGAAACACCATCAGGTCCTGTCACTCTTAGATCCGTTTCCGGAGAAGTGAGAATGCCGCGGTTTACTACTGGAACACTGAATGTTAGTATATCTTCGGGAACCGCGTTAAATCCAATTGCTGGATTCAGGCTAACCGTTCTATCCCCTCTTGTTCTTTCTATAGTTACACCTGCTGAATTCGCAATCAAATCCACGGGGTGAACGTTCTGGTCAATTATCAAGGTTGTAGTTCCTATTTGGGGGAAATTTCCATCTATCCAAGCAATTACACCATGAGATCCATGTTCACTTCCTCCATCGGATTGGTCAGGATTATTCCCACTGTTGAAATCAACAACAAATTGACCATAGGAATCGGTTGTGAATGTCCTGATATCTTCATCTATCTCAAAGCGGAATTCTACATACTGATTTGACACAGGGTTGCCTTCGTTATCCGTAACAGTCACAGTTGTGTCCATTTCCATGTCTAGAGGCGATAACTGGAATTCGACTTCAACGTCTAATTGATTAATTCTCGTTGCCTTTTGGTACCAACTCAATTCATGGGTTGCAATAAAACCTATACTTTCTGTTGTTGAACTTTTGATATCGTTACTAATCGCAGGACAGTACCATTTGTAGCCCGTATCATCGCCGTTAGAGTTTCGTGTTGTGATGTTGTAGGATTGTGCACAACCACTGTAAGTAACTCCGGAACTTCCCCGCGAAACGACCTCCCATGATGTGGTGTTCGATGTGCTTGTATCTTGTGGAATATCTACGTAATCACTACTACCACTGTAGGAGGTGTCCTGTGAGTAACTTGTTTGCCAAGACTCACCTACACTAATTGGGAAATCATAGCCCTCCAATGCTGGATCATATTCGTTTGTTACAACCAAGTCTGCAACATGAATAGTGTAGGTCCAAAACCAAATTTGGTAATCGAAATCGATGTCTATAGTTGCCTCTTGTTCAATCGAGGCCAAATCCGAGGCCCGGATTATTTCGACTGTGTCTATTTCAATGATTAAATCTCCATCGTAACCAGCCAACTCAACGTTTTGTGCTTCATACTGTCCATCCGATTCAACCTTGTAAACAAGGGTGGAAACCCCTTCAACGGTGGTAGTGTAGATGTCGGTAACTTGAGTATCGAGATTCCCATTAAGAGTCTGTACATTCGTGCTCACACCGCTATCTGCGACAAAGTCTCTAACATCTAGAAATCCATTGTAATACCAACGATCTCCAATTCGCCAATTTGGCACATCGACAAGACTTCCAGAGTTACGATTAGTATCTCTTTCTTCTAATTCTTCGGTTAATTTTGTAGTTTGTTCGAACTCTCCGATGAAACCCATTGCAGGAACCAGAATCAACATCAAGACAACGATGAATCCATTGAAACTTAGGTTAGACACGAAATTGTGCAGACTACGTCTGCACATGAATCTCACCCAAGCGAGTTTAGACCAAAATAGATCCAATTTGTTTGCTTATTGCTCATAGTAAGTCTGCTAACTCATCTTGGATGAATTGCACAGCTTCGAGAATCTCAGACTTGTCTCGAGCACCTGTAATTACCATTTTTCCGGATCCGAAAATTAGGCAAACTACTCGAGGGTAATCAAGTCTGTAAATCAAACCTGGGAACTGCTCTGGTTCGTACTCTACCTTATCGAAAGGTAGGTGAAAGGTCAAGTTGTTTAGGTTTAGTCTACGTGGCATTGTCGCTAGTGGTTCGCCTTCTCGAATGCCTCTAATACGTGGGTCCTCAGCTTCTACCTCTTCATCTGTAGCAGCGCGAATTCCTCCTTCGACGTCAATGACACGAGTATGGTTGTCGTCCATTCTAGCGGTTCCGTAGTAATCCTCAGGGTAGTGTAGGGCGTAGGTTGCAACCATATTTTGCACTTCAATTTCTACATCGTCGAGTTCCCAAGTCTCGATTCCGGCCTTTCTTAGGTCACCAATCATTCTCTCGATGCCTGTGTGGATGTTATCCTTGTTCTTACCTCCAGTACATACGGCACGTCCGGAACGGAACATTAAGATGGCTAGTTTTGGGTCTACAACACGGTAGACTACACCAGGGAATTGTTCTGGTTCATACTCACAGTTCAGTTGGATGGCAATGTCTGGTAGGTCGAGTTCCTCCGCCACTCGGGTGGAGGCGACCACGTTTACGACAGTTAGTCGTTCTTCGTCACTCTTCATAGGCCCCCGCACTTATGAACTACTTATAAAGAATCGTCGTGCTACAGAAGCCTTGTAATACTGAATTATCGGGCTTAGTAAGCCGATTTACTGCAATATTCGAACGCCATCCGCTCCAAGCCGGGAAATCAATGGTGTGCCACCAGCAACTTCGATGGCTTCTGCTACCCTCTGAGGATGCTGGGTAAGGGCCACCATGCAGCCACCTCCGCCAGCGCCAGTCAATTTGGCTCCGAGAGAGTGAGGGCGAACCGCCTCCACTAGAGAATCGAGTTCTGAACTACTAACTTCGATACTTTGCAATTTTTCATGGCAGGCATCCATTGCCATTCCCACCGCCTCTAGATTTCCAGCACCTAGAGCGGTTAATCCTGCGTGCGTTATCCTAGCAATAGCGTCCATTTCTTGGTGCTTTGTCGGGTCTTCTTTCAGTAATTTAGCAACTCCAGCAACCATCTCTCCAGTTGGAGAACCAATCCCTGTGAATCCCAATACCAACCATGCATCCAAATCCACAGGTAACTCTACTTTGCAGATAGACCATTGCCTATTTCCTTCCGGAGTATCCATCGAAGCATCGAATACATGCTTAGTACCTTCAACTTCCTCGCCAGAGACAACGACACATCCACCCAGAGCGCTGGTTGCTGTATCTGTCGGGCTCGCTCGGCCGGATTGCGCCTTCGCCTCGGCCGTGTGACCTATTCTGGCTAATTGTATTGAATCCAATTCTGCATCGGAATCCGTCATTCGAAATACAGCCGCCCCCATAGCGTTTGACAGAGCTGCGGAAGAACCTAATCCTGCGGCGGAAAACAAGCCGCTGTTGATAGTGATTTTCAATGGCTTACCATCATAATCGAACACATCGTTCAAGATGTGAGAAATGTGAGGATGTTTTTCGCTGTGAAAAGGCATTCCTTCAATGGTCCAAGAATTCGATTCGATCAATTCTACCTCAACTCCTGAATCGATGGCCACAGCTACCGCTGGATGACCGTAGACGACTGCATGCTCTCCGAAAAGGATGCACTTTCCTGGAGCGAAGGCCCTCACCATGACTTTGCCTAACGCATCGAGGAAATGAGGGTTGGGGAGATACATCATGTTGTCATTAGCAAGCGGTTGATTGAAGGTCTGGCCACACTTGCGAGTAGTATTCAGGCCATAGGCCTGCAGGTGATTCATCATGGAGCACCCACTTCTTCAGACCTACGGCTCATTAGACGGGTGGATGATTCTCCTAGTCATTGGAGGGTTATCGATAGGTTTCTTCCTCTACCAAGTCCAATTAGCAATTCGGTTGGTAATGATTGGCTCAAGTGATGACCGCTTTGACTCATGGGGTAAGAGAGTCATGGAAGTTATCACTGGCTGGTTGGGTCAGAAAAGAGTACTCGAAGATAGAGTAGTCGGAATCATGCATGTTCTGATGTTTTGGGGCTTTTTGATGCTATCAACAGACATGTTTGACTTAGCCACAGCAAATTGGTTCTCTGATGAAGTATTACCAAGTTCTCTCGTTGGTCCATGGAATGGAATAGTGGAACTTGGCTACACGCTTGCTCTCATTGGATGTGTTGCGGCCCTCACGCGCAGAGTTGTATTCACTCCTGAGAAACTAAGGGGAAAGTCGCAGTTGGAAGGCAACTTCATTCTATTCCTAATTATGACAATCACAACGACTTCATTCATCGTAGAATCAGGTGAATCGCCCTCCTCAAATTGGGAACCTCTCGGGTATTGGTTTGCCGAACAAGGCGTGACTGAAAGCCAAGTAATCATGGCCTATTGGGCTCATATGTTGGCAATTTGCACCTTCTTTGTATTGATTCCAATGTCCAAGCACATGCACCTCGTTATGGCATTCCCCAACGTCTTCTTCTACGATACTCAACCAATGGCCAAGATGCGGCCTCTTGCAGTAAATGACAGCGGCCAAGCAGTGCCATTGGAAGACTTGGACATCGAAGCGTTTGGAGTTGCAAGTTACGAACAATTCTCATGGAGGCAGTTGATTGATGGTTGGGCCTGTACAACCTGCGCGAGATGTCAGGATGTCTGTCCAGCCTATGAATCAGGTAAGGCATTAAATCCCATGCAAATCGTTCACGATGTCCGAGATTATGCAAATGACCACGCTCCAATTCTACTCAAGGGCGAGACCCCAGACGAGAGTATACTCGATCGAATGAGTGCCGATGCAGTTTGGGCTTGCACTACATGTCACGCCTGTGTCGATGCTTGCCCAGTGTACATCGAGCACGTTCCTAAGTTGACAGATTTGCGCCGGAATGCTATGATGGAGACAATGGATTATCCTGAGGAATTGAATGTCGCCATGGGCAATCTTGAGTCTGCCTCAAATCCATATGGATTCGGAATGCATGAGCGCGGCAACTGGGCTGAGGGCCTCGACATAAAGATCGGTGAACCAGCGGAATACATCTACTTCGTAGGCTGTGCAGCGAGTTTTGACGAGAGGAATCAAAAGGTCGCTCGAGCCACTATAGGGCTACTCAATGAGGCCGGACTAGACGTTGGAATCCTAGGGATGCAAGAAGGATGCTCAGGAGATCCAGCTCGTCGTGCGGGTAACGAGTACCTATTCCAAATGCTGGCTGAAACCAATATGATGACTTTCCAAGAATTGGGAGTAAAGAGGATAGTCGCTTCCTGCCCACATTGTTTCCATACTTTAGGGAAGGAATACGCAGACTATGGTGGCGCCGAATTAGAGGTGTTCCATCACTCCGAAATTCTTGCCAAATTGCAGGAGGAAGGAAAACTTCCAGATGTTTCGAAGGAAGGCTCAGTCACCTTCCATGACCCTTGCTACCTTGGTCGAATAGGGGGAATTGTCGACGAACCTCGAGACATTATTGGTGGAGTCGATAAGGAAGTTGAGAGGCATGGAACCGATTCATTCTGTTGTGGAGCCGGTGGGGCTCAAATGTGGATGGAGGAAGACGCCGATAAGCGTGTCAATCAAATTCGAGCCAAGGAGATAGCCGAGACAGGATGTGACACAGTTGCAGTTGGATGCCCCTTCTGTTCAATCATGGTCAAAGATGGATTAGATTCGGTTGGCGCCGAAATGGATGTCAAAGACGTAGCCGAGATTCTTTGGGAGCAAATTGTTGCTAGGGATGAAGAAATTCAAGCCGCTGCTACCGCAAATGCTCCTGAGTGATGCATAAATAGCGCCGAATACACGAGTAACCATGGGTGATGAGTTCACAGTCTCAGGCTTGACAATTCCAAGAATCGCAATTTACGAAGGAGCAATACTTGTTTTTTGGGGTATCGCAGCATACATCATATCGGACCAATCTTCGATTACTGCAATGATTCCCTCTTTCATGGGGGCCCCCCTAATGATTCTGGGAATCCTATCCGAAAGGATACCAGATATGCGTCATCACCTAATGCATGCATCAATGGTACTGGCACTATTGATGGTGCTTGGGGGTGCAAGAGTTTTTGCTGATTTTTCTGATATGTCAAATCTTGCAATTTCCTCTCATATTATCCTAATTTTCGTTGGGGTGACGTTCATGGTTTGTGGAATTATGTCATTCCGCGCCGCTCGTCTTGCCAGAGAAGCGGAGTGATAATTTGGCATCTCCTGTAATCGGGGTTACTACCTCGATTAATTTGCGAGATTACGAAACACCTGAGCAAGCAGTTGTCATGTTGCCTGCTAATTATCCAACTGCAATTAGAAAGGCCGGTGGAATACCTGTCTTGCTTACGGAAGGAGATGATGTTGAAACATTGCTAGACCGACTCGATGGCATAGTTATCGCTGGCGGCCGAGATATCGACCCGGTCCGTTATGGAGAGGAACCCCATGAAAGAACCACGGATCTTCGTCCAGAACAGGACAGTTGGGAATCATCACTTATTGCATCTGCAATTGAAAGAGATCTCCCAATGCTTTGTGTTTGCAGAGGCCATCAATTATTGTCCGTTGAGAGAGGGGGGCGACTTCACCAACATCTACCTGAGACTCCCGGTCATGAAAGTCACGGTGCATCTGCTGGGGATTGGTCTAATCATCCAGTACACATAGAGGAATCCTCGCTATTAGCATCAGTAATTGGAACTGAAACCATGGCTAATTCAGGACACCATCAAGGAGTTGCAGATGCTGGAGACCTCACGGTGGTTGCTAGAACTGATGACGGTCTTATCGAAGCGGTTGAACTTCCAGGGTCTAGTTTTCTTCTTTCCATGCAATGGCACCCAGAAATGATTGACCAAACAAAAGTATTCGATGCACTAATCGAAGCTGCTAGGGTATGATTACCTTAATTTCCATACCATCGAATTGAATTAGTAAACTAGCAAGTGCCAAAGGTATGAGTGACAGGGGACGGGCACCTGTAATCGGCGTAACTGCCTGTAAACGGGATTCCACATTCGGCCCTTGGAATATCGAAGCCGTAATACTTCCATCTACCTACACCAACGCAATTGAAGAGGCGGGTGGTCAACCAATTCTTTTACCTCCAGGTTGTTGCATTTCAAATCTAGATTTTCTCGACGGACTAGTCGTGGCAGGAGGTCCAGATATCCACCCTTCCTTGTATGGGCAGGAACCGGGGGAACACATCTACCTAGCCCATCCTGACCAAGACGACTCTGAGGCATCACTAATCAAAGCTGCAATCGAGAGAGACATTCCACTTCTAGGGATATGCAGAGGAATGCAATTGATGTGCATAATTCACGGAGGTTCAATGCACCAACATCTACCAGAGACTCCAGGATTTGAGGAGCACGGAGGTTGGGACGGCGTGGTTACTGAACATGGAGTCTCTACAGTAGAAGGTAGTCACTTACAATCAATCATGGGGGCAGAATTGGTTGCGAATTCTACTCATCATCAAGGAGTATCTGATCCGGGTAGGTTGCAAATCAGTGCCTATTCTGCACATGATAATTTGATTGAGGGTGTGGAGCGAACTGACAGGACATTTTGCATCGGAGTTCAATGGCACCCAGAACGCATTGGACATATCGGATTGTATCGCGCGCTTGTGGAAGCGGCGCGGGGTTCTTGACCGATAAGCCGCGCAGGACAATCAGAATGACTCTCAGGGTCTACGACACACGAACTCGTGAGAAGCGAGATTTCTCGACCCTCAAAGAGGGTAGGGTTAGCATGTATGTCTGTGGAATTACACCATACTCTCCTAGTCATCTAGGCCACGCTCGCTGCTACTTGGCCTTCGACGTCGTACACCGTTGGCTAGAAGCTAGTGGCTACGATGTCGATTATGTTCAGAACTTCACCGACATAGATGACAAGATTCTCGATATATCCGACTCCGAGGGTATCGATTTTTCTGTAGTGGCAAACAGAAACATCGATGATTACTTCGAAGTAATGGATGCGATGAATGTCCTCAGGGCCGACCACTACCCTAGAGTCACTGAAACTATTCCAGAAATCATCGAAATGGTTTCTACGTTACAAGAAAAGGGCCATGCCTATGTTGGTGGTGACGGAGTTTACTTTGAGATCGACACGGCACCAGAAAAATTTGGACAATTAACCGGTCAAACACTAGAGATGGTGAGAGCTGGTGCAGGTGGTAGGGTTGCCGACACCGGCTCAGGTAAGCGAGACCATCGCGACTTCGCACTTTGGAAGCTAGCAAAGTCAGGTGAACCATCTTGGGAAAGTCCGTGGGGCGATGGCCGGCCAGGATGGCATATTGAGTGTTCAGCGATGTCGCTCAATCACTTTGGAGACCAATTCGACATACATGGAGGAGGGCATGATCTGAGATTCCCCCACCATGAGGCTGAGATTTTCCAATCTGAATGTTGTTCAGGAAGAGAACCAGTTGTAGGATACTGGATGCACAACGGCTTCGTGAATGTCGATGGTGAGAAGATGAGCAAGAGTCTCGGCAACTTCTGGACGGTTAGAGAGGCCTTCGATAACCACTCACCACTTGCTCTTCGCTACGCATTGCTAAGTGTACCATATCGAAACCCAATTGACTTAACTCCCGAATTCCTAGAGGATGCTGCAATTCATTACATGAGATTGATTGAGGCATACGGCGTTTCTCTTTCTTCTGATTCCGATTCAGGCTTGGACCTTTCTGAAGCTAGCGAACGTTTCATCGCTGCGATGAATGATGACTTCAATACTAGAGCAGCGATAATCGAGATTCAAGCAATGGTGTCTCAAAATTCAGGTAGAGATGTTGCAACTTGGTTTGAGAAGTACGCAGGGGGTGTTTTGGGCCTTCTACCTAGCTCAGAAGAGGTATTGGCAGGGCGTGCTGAGGCTGACTCGGCTAGGGCAGATGTTGCTGATAGAGTGGAAGCGCTACTGGCTGAACGCGAGAGTGCCAGACAAACAAAGGCCTGGAATCGCGCCGATGAGATTCGAGACGAACTCACTTCGATGGGCGTTATTGTCGAAGATGGTCCAGATGGACCAAATTGGCGATTAGCCTAATCATTCATTTTCATCTGAACCTCGAAGGTTCTGGTTAATTGTAATAATAGAAGCTACCAAGAGGCCGATTAGAGAGATCACTGCAATCCAATAAAATGGTCCTTCCAATATGGAATCTTCTTCGTTTTCTGGTGATTCTGGCTCAGGTTCCGGTTCAGGCTCTTCCTCGAAATCCAAGTATAACCAAGCATCCCTGCAAGTCACATCAGTGGGCAAAGAGGCAATATCTTCACACAGTTTACCAGGTACTGCAAAGGCATCCCCTACCTCTAATAGACAATACCATCCTCCATCTAATGCCATGCAATCATCTGTCGGTTGCATGACTACTAATATCGAACCACAAAGCAACTCCTTACCATCTGGTGTTGTTTGACCACTATCTGAAGTACAGGCTTCCAGATTTATCCCTTCTTCGATTGTAGTTTTTGTTGAGTTAGTTGCACCTATTGGGCCATATGTTTCGAACAGATCTGGTAAGTCAGGTTCCGGAACTGTTGTTTCTCCGTTGTTGCCATTGCCGTTATTTGGGTCGATTGTTGTGTTGATAGTATCTGCTCCTCCAACTGTGCCTCCTACTCTGTGCCCATCTTCATCTAATTCAATATCATAATAATCAGACCACAGGTCAATGGTTCTTCCATTTTGGAAAGTCTGTGAACGGTTCAGGACATCGAAGTATCTCTCATCACCGAGAGTGAATAGATACTCAAGAGGAACTTGTGCTCCTTGGTTACAATTTTCCAAGAATGCCATAAGTTCGTCAACGGTTTGTGTTGCTTCCGGAACTCCATCGTAGGTTATGTCGGTAGCCTTTCTGAACCCCTCTCCTTGGATAATCTGAATCTCATCGTCCATGGCTTGCATTATGTCAACATCACCGAAGACGGCCAGCCCTCCAACGACAACTAGTCGTACGTCTGGGTCAATTGCCTCCACAACGTTTCGGTATGGGTCTGCATGGAAAGTATCGAGGACCACTAGGTCGGCGGCAAGACCTGGTTGGATTCGACCTGTAAATTCAGCCCAACCAATCGCATCGACAATGTTGGTAGTAATTGTTTGAACCAATTCATAATCTGTAAAAATGTCTCCAAGGACCCACTCGTCCCACCAATCTGCAGTCTTCAATTCGTGCATCGAACTCTTGGAACCAGATGGAGCCCAATCTGGTCCAATCATTATGTTAACACCCTCTGCCTTAGCGGTCGCAATATCGGTAGTTTCTCCGTATAGAATTAGGTTGGAAGTAGGTGACCAAGCTAGACTTCCTCCTACATTTCCGAGTGCATCGAA
The DNA here is from genome assembly GCA_964556195.1 of uncultured Candidatus Poseidoniales archaeon. Lineage (GTDB taxonomy): Archaea > Thermoplasmatota > Poseidoniia > Poseidoniales > Thalassarchaeaceae > MGIIb-O1. The sequence continues at coordinate 31,939 of CAZKVK010000006.1, read as the reverse complement.
TTCTGCTTGGGTTAATCCTGTTCCGTGAATTACAACTAACTCGCCTACTAATAGGTCATTCTGAACTAATATGTCGAATTCAGCTCTGCTAGATTCGTCAATTCCCTCTGCTAGATGTAAGAACCAAGCATCAAGATCTCCTGATGCATTTCCTTCTTTGATGTGATTCCCTTCGTAATCTGATACAATTTCAGAGACCTTGGTATGGATGTAATCCTTGCCGAAGTTGTAGAGTTCTATGTTTCTTGCCAGCATTGTCTCAAATGTGTCGGTGTAGGATGTTGAACTCCCTTGAAGGGCAGTATTCCCGCCCGCGAGTGCCCTCAATTCTGCAAAGCGTTGGGCAGTAGGGTCAGTTAGGGAACAACCAACTTCCTTTGCATCTCGATATGAGTCTTCAGCCTGCCATTGGTAGCGGTTATCCCAACCATCGGTTCCGTGATCCCATAGTGGAATGATATTGTATTTCGCATGATTATGAGGGTCGATGAATCCGGGATAGATAGTACCGCTGGTTGGAATTGATACAACTCCATCGGCAGCTGATGGAGTTGGATCTGAGGCACTCCAAACAGCCTCAATCATTCCATCAATGACGAGAATACGGCCATCATCGATAACAGAATTCTGAGATTCCATCGTTACAACTCGGCCTTCCAAGATATATTCGCCTCGGTGAATATGATCTTGAGGAGGGTAGCAGTTACCTTGCACTACGTTTGCCACACCTACCCAAGACTCATCGTTAGCGCCTCCAGGAGTTGGAGCACCATCTGACAGTTTCACCCAATTTCCAGTTGAGTCGTAACCATATGGAACATCCCAATCGGAGTCTTCCCCTAGGTAACTCGCAGTATCGATTTCATTCATATTTCCGTCAAGGATTCTGATTGTATCTCCATCCCAATAATCAAATTCGATTTGAGTCCAAGATCGAAAGAAAGTAATGTAACCTCCAGGTTCAAGAATGGTATTCCACTTTATGCTACATGCGGGAGAGCCACCATCGGCAATGTCATCCAGATACCAACCGCCGATATCTATGGCTTCAGAGGTAGGATTGTATAATTCGACATATTGATCACTATAGGATCCCATTGACCCATCTCCATTCCAATCAGTTCCACCGTAATTTGCATTGTTTGCAGAAACTAGAATCTCATTGATGATGATTGAATCTCCAGTACCTTGTGCCGACCCCGACATCGGTGTCATCGTCATCATTAACATCAACAGGGTCAAGGTGAGAGCTCTACGCATCAGACATACACGAGTCAATACACCCCTTCAATCCAACCCCGATTAGTTCAAGCCTTTGCTTTGCATAATTTCCGGGCTAATTCACCTTGTCAAGAAAGCGAAGCACCGAAATACTGACCGAGTGCAAAGCACTCGCGTTAATCATGCAGCGTAGCGGAAGAGTGGCTTGTGCGGCCCTAATGGTCATCACCATGTCCTTCGCCGGATGTCTTTCTGGAGAGACTTCTTCTAGCCCCAATGATTCAATCCCTGACTGGGATAAGGGAATGATCTACGTCGATGACCCAATGGGCCATTCGGACTCTAGATATTTCGAAGTGAGTTCGCCATTCAGTAACCAGTCTTGGGGTAATTCAAGTTGGGCAGTCTTCGGAAATGAAGAAGGTGGAAATTGTTGTGAACATTATCTCGCCGCTACAAAAGAAGGTTGGATACTCAATTTTGGAGGTGAATACCCCACTTGGTCAGAGGACAGGGGCCACACATGGCAGGAATATCGCCCAAGTGTACTATCTCAGATAGGTTGTAGGGAGCCGAAACCAACCGTTCCTGGGCAAGAAGGTCTTGGCGAGGGGAGTATAGTACAGGCCACAAATGGTGATCTCATTTCCATGGGCTGGTTCCCCTATCCAAGCAGTAGCGGGGCAGACCAATTCTATGCTTTCTTGTATGATGCAGAGGATGAGGAATGGAGTTGGTGTTTCAATCGCACTCCAGAACCATTCTACGATCGCTCTTGGCAAGTAGAAATTGTAGGGCCGATTAATGGTGGGTTATACGGCAATGGTGAGTGGGCGAGCCTAGTAATCTCCAACTTCTGGCATCAAGTTGCCAATCTTGGAGGGCAGATTTCCACTGATGGGCTAAATTACGATTACTTCGACTTCCCAGATCGAGATGCTAACCTCGATTTTATCGAAGTCGACCTTACTGCGGAAGCATTGGGTCCTGAATGGGATTTCACCAAGCCGCACAAAGAAATGCGTGCTTTCCCCGTTCCATCTGGTGGTCTATATTTCCCAAATTATTTCGTTGATGGAACCGATGCCTTTGTCGACACTTCTCTCAATTGGTGGGCGGCTACAACCCTGAATGGTTCTTCTCTTCCAACTCAGTATTGTGCTTTTGATTCCTCCACGGCATTGCATTGCTTTGGAAGCATATCCGGAGGAGTAGGAGTCACACACCACATTTCTTGGGACGGTGGCGAGACATGGGATATGCAGAATTACAACCTCACCGGAGTGGCTACTGAATTGGAGGAGTGGGAGTGGCACTCAAGCGGAGTCCACGATCTCATGGTTGTAAACATTAGATTCCAAAGTTCAGGAGGTCCTGATGTTGATGTTGCGTGGCATGTAAGAGGTTTCTCACAATCCCTTGAACCAGATACAATGACCTATCTTGGTCAAGGTGACCTAGATTCAACATCCGGTGCAGGGAATGACATACGGTTTGACTTTGCAAGTATGGGAATTCTTCCAGATGGCGGTTCCTTCATTGCTTACCACGATTCGACAGACCCCGACCCATTATTCGGACTAGAGTTGCTATTACCAACTGAATATGGTCCGTCTATCGCGGTTTGAATCTAGGATTCTACTGCGAAGGTAACGGAGACCCCGTCCACTTCGAAGTTGTCTCCAATCGAAGGTCCTTGGTTCAAGTTTGCAGAACCTGCTCTGACTTCTGATTGAACATGTTGCCAGTCACTGTCTGACAATTCTAGTCCTTCAATCCATACAGACAGTTCAATTGTGGCTTCAACATCAAGGTCGAGGTCCTTACGCTTTGCCTGAACTCTACGAATAATATCACGGGCTAGACCCTTGGATAGCAAATCTTCGTCTAAAACCATGTCCAGGACTAGGGAGACATCTCCGATGTCCTCGTCAGAAATTGTTGCTGCAGCATAACCTTCTTGTTCGGCTCTGCGAATTTCTATATCATCCATTGTTATATCATATCCTTCAAGGATGCAGATGCCTGCATCGATTTCGAGAAGTAGATTCTCAGGTTCGGCTTCTGCTAGGAGTGCTAGAACTGCGGGTAAGTCTTGACGGCACTTTGCTCCTAGGGATTTTCGATTAGGTTCGATGACGATTCTCTGGAATCTCTCAAGGTCATCTTCTGTCGTTAGCGACTCAACATTCAATTCCTCAGATAACAGTTCATGGAATCTCGAAATATCAGGCCCACCAACAATCCATCCTGCCTTGCATGGTAGTCGCTGTCTACGGTCTGCTTCAACGCGAATTCGGCGACCAGTTTCTGCCAATGTTCTAACCAAGGCCATCTCTTGTTCCAATGCCCAATCTTGTGGCGGTAGACTGGAATCAACTAGACTGGAGCCAACAGGCCAATCTGCGAGGTGCACCGATACGCCGGTTAGGTCTCGGTGAATCTGGTCTGGCATGAATGGAGCTACCGGTGCCATGAGACGGCAAACATTCAACAGCACTTCGTGTAGAGTATGTTGACAGGCTCTCTTATCCCTTGAATCCGCCTCATCCCAAAGTCTTCGGCGACTTCGGCGAACATACCAATTAGACAAGTCATTGACAACAAATGATTCCAATTCTCTGCCTGCTTTATGGAAATCCCAAGCGATGAATTGGTCGTGGTAAGCATTGGCTACCGTGTGCAATCTTGAGAGAATCCAACGGTCGAGGGGACTTCGGTCAGAAACCGCAACGAAGCCCTGCTCATCATCTGGGTCAAAGCCATCCAGTGCAGCATAGTCTGCGTGGAATCGGTGAACGTTCCAAAGAGTCAGGAACATCTTCGCGTATGATTCGCGAACTCCGTTAGGGTCGAAATTAGTTGGTGACCAAGGAGCACTTTGGGTCATCATATACCAACGGATCGAATCCGAACCTTCTTTGTTGAAATGGTCCCATGGATTGACAACGTTCCCTCTTGATTTAGACATCTTCTTTCCATCTTTATCCAAGATGTGACCCAAGGATAGACACCTTCTGTAACATATACTGTCGAATACTGTTGTCGAGACTGCCATTAGAGAGTAGAACCAACCACGAGTTTGGTCGACAGCCTCGCAAATGTAGTCTACAGGGAATGAACCATCGAACTTGTCATGGTTCTCGAATGGATAATGCCACTGAGCGAAAGAAGCACAGCCTGAATCAAACCAACAATCCATGACATAGGGCTCTCGAAGCATTTCTCCTGAACATCCATCTGATGGACAGTGCAATTTCACATCGTCAACATAGGGTCTGTGTAATTCCGGAGGCAGGGGGGAATCAGCGGTTTTCATTTTCTCCATTTCAGAGATGCTTCCTATGCAGTGTTCTTTACCACAGTCTTGACAAATCCAAACTGGTATTGGAGTCCCCCAATATCTCTCTCTACTAATCGCCCAATCTTTGATGTTGGACAACCATTCTCCCATGCGCTTTTCTCCGGTCCAAGAAGGCGCCCATTCTACTTCGGAATTATATTGCAAGATCTGTTCTTTGACTGCAGTCATTCGAACGAACCAACTGTCCATTGCATAGTACAACAGTGGATGATCGGTTCGCCAACAATGAGGATAATCGTGAGTATATGCGTGCTCTCTGTAGAGTGAATTTTGCTCTGCAAGAAGATCAATGATGTCTGAATCGCAATCCTTAACGTATCGTCCGTCAAGTTGGGTATGAGTTCCTTCAACAAATCTTCCATCCATTCCAACTGTATGTTGTGCAGGAAAACCTTCCTTCATTCCCAGGTTGTAGTCGTCTTCACCGTACATGACCGCTGTGTGAACAACACCGGTTCCATCGGTAGTGGTAACGAAGTCAGCCCCAACAATGGTCCAAGCAGCGGGGTGCTGAGAACCATCGATTGCCTCTGGGAATAGTGGGTCGTATGAGCGCCCAACTAATTGTGAGCCAGAGAATTCCTCTACGACATCGATTTGGTGTCTTAGGACAGCACCCATTAGGTCCTTTGCTAGAATCAACTCTTCTTGCAATGGGGCGCCTCCACGACCTTCCCAAGAATCAGAGGGTGGGTCGGTTATTCTCACCCTAACATATGTCACATCCGGCCCAACTGCGAGTCCAACATTTCCAGGCAGAGTCCAAGGAGTAGTCGTCCAAGCCAAAACCGAAGCATCATCATCTGAAAGTTTGAACTTTACAAAAACCGCAGGTTCTGAAACTTCCTTGTAACCTAGCGCAACCTCGTGACTTGAGTAGCTGGTTCCGGTTTGAGGGCAATAAGGTAGAACTTTGTGTCCTCTGAATAAGAGTCCTTTGTCGAACATTTGCTTCAAAGACCACCAAGCAGATTCAATGTATTGATCGTGTAAAGTGACGTATGGGTCATCCATATCGACCCAGAATCCCATTCTTTCGGTCATCTCTCTCCATGCTTGCTCGTAAGTCCAGACACTCTCCTTGCATTTCTGGTTGAATGCTTCCATTCCGTAGGCCTCAATCGCTTCATTACTCATCAAATCCAGTTGCTTCTGCACCTCGATCTCAACCGGAAGACCATGAGTGTCCCAACCACCCTTCCTTTCGACGATGTGGCCTTCCATTGTCTTCCATCGGCAAACCATATCCTTGAACAGACGCGAAATGACATGGTGAATACCAGGTTTTCCGTTGGCGGTAGGCGGCCCCTCTAGGAAGGTGAAAGGAGATGCACCGTCGCGGCGCGCCTCAATGCTCTGGGCGAATGTCATCTCATCGCTCCAGGTCTGCATCAGGGCTGTCTCGAGGGTGACCGGGTCGAGGTCACCGGCTGGCGTAGGCACTACCATCGGGCGCTCGAACTACGACGTCGTCTTGAACTTGAGGGGGTCGCCCGAAGGGCGCTTATGGCTAATTGCAAGGGTTCAAAGGCGAACTCAGTGGGGTTCTATACATGTCAGATACCATCACGCTCGAAGTAGGGGGAATGACCTGTGATGGATGTGCATCTAGGGTTCGCGATGCTCTTCAAGCAGTATCTGGTGTGACATCTGCTGAGGTTTCTCATGAGCAGGGTACTGCGGTCATTTCACATGATAACGCATCGAGAGAAAATTTGTCCAGTGCAGTCAGGGAGATCGGCTATACTGTTGATGGCTTAGGGGAAGAGTTCCATTGGCAAGATGGTAGTGTTTGGAAACAATCTGCCCACAATACCAAGTGGTGCTTGATTGGTTGTAGTATTGGCGATTTTGGAACAATTGCTGCTTTCCAGTTTATCTTCACTGATTCTGGTTGGAGTGCAATGATGATTATGGCACTTGCAATGTTCAACGGGATAATGACTTCAATCGCCTTAGAGACAATCATTTTGTCTGCCCAAATGGCGTTGAAAGAAGCGTTCAGGGTCGCGATTGGAATGTCTCTCATTTCGATGATTTCAATGGAGGCTGCAATGAATGTCGTAGACTTGGTTTTGACCGGTGGAGCAAAACTGACTTGGTGGGTAATTGTTCCAATGTTAATTGCTGGTTTCCTGACTCCATGGCCATACAACTACTGGCGTCTGAAGAAATACGGTGTAGCCTGTCATTGAAGTAGGTGAGGAAATGGTAGATTGGAGCGGTCTTGCTGACGAAATCACTGCTTGGATAGCAGATTATGCTGAAAGTAACGCTATTTCCACCTTAGTCATTGGAGTTTCCGGAGGTATCGACTCTGCTGTGGCCTCTACTCTATCTGCTCGAACGGGGCTTCCTACTATTGCCCTCAATATGCCAATTCACCAAGACCCAGAGCAATATGAATTGTCTAATCGACATATTGCTTGGCTTGAATCGAATTTCGACAATGTCGAGGGTAGACTTGTGGACCTTACTGGGACATTCGACACTTTCTCCGATGAAATTGACAAGCACAATATATCCCCTCTAGCATTAGCAAACTCTCGAGCACGTTTGCGAATGACAACACTCTATGCTATCGCTGGCACAACAAACGGTATAGTCGTTGGAACTGGAAACAAAGTCGAGGACTTTGGAGTTGGCTTTTTCACGAAATACGGCGATGGTGGTGTCGATATTTCTCCAATTGCCGACCTGATGAAATCAGAAGTTTACGCGATTGCTGCAACTCTAGACATCATCGATAAAATTCAACAGGTGGCACCTACTGACGGTTTGTGGAATGATGGTAGAACTGATGAGGACCAAATTGGGGCAACCTATGCAGAATTAGAATGGGCAATGGAATACGAAGATAATCCAATTGACAAGGAATTAACAGAACGCCAAAAGCAAGTATTGGATATATATCGTGGATTCAACCAAGCCAATTCGCACAAGATGAATCCAATTCCAGTCTTCAAGAATGAACATCGTAATTGAGTGATGTAAATGTCAATGCAACTCTGTGGACCTGAAGAGGTTCTAGACGCTCTTGAAAACGGAGATTCAATATCACTGATTTTAGTTAAGAGGAATCATGCCAATCAGGTAGTTGATGAAATCATTTCACTAGCTGAAATGTCAGAAATCCAGGTGATTGAAGGGTCAGAGAATGATTTGTGGAGAATGGCAAGAAACAATTCTGATGGTGCGCCTGACATTCTCGCTTTGGTAGGAAGGAATCCTTCTGCAAGCTTCGAGCAGGTTCTCCAATCAGGCGGCCTAATTTGGATGCTCGATGGAGCAAAATACCCAGTGAACATCGGTTTTTGTATCCGTACTGCAGAAGTCTCAGGAGCAGATGCAGTCATTGTAGACGGCCCACTGAATAACGAGGAAAGAAGTGCGGCAAAACGCGCCTCCATGAAATCACACAGATTCATTCCAGTATTCTGGCGTGAGGCCGTTGATTCTATTCAATCTGCAAAAGAGGCAGGATTCAGAATAATCGCGGTTGAAGACATTGGTGAAAGCACCCCTTGGGAGGTTGACTTGACAGGGGATATAGTCCTCATTGTTGGTGGTGAAAGAGAAGGCATTAGCGAGGAGGTTTTGTCTACAGCTGATATGATAATCAGAATTCCAATGACTGGATTCGTTCCTTCATTCAACCTACAAGCACCACTATCAGCAGTTGCGATTGAAGCACAAAGGCAGCGCTCAGATCAGTGACCGTGGTCTAACCATCCCATCTGAGCCGCCAAGATTAGCAGAATACCAACAATTGCGACCCCCATCAACATTGGAACAACTGTCGCACGCCCTGTCTCAGGGTTGTGAATGTCAGGTAGTGTGTCAACAGTGGCTACGTATAGGAATGAACCTGCAGAGAATAGCATTACCAATCCAATAGTAGCAGATTCGATATCTGCGAGCGCTAGGTAAGATAGGATAATCGCTAGTGGTGTAGCAGCTGCGAATAACGCCACATCCCTAATCGCTTCACTCTCACTCTCTCTTTCGTGCATTGAGAAGACACCAAGGCTGAATGCTGCAGGTGCTTTGTGAATCAATACAGCAGCTATTACCGCCGTAGTTAGTGCAGATTCACCAGAAGCAATTGCAGCACCGATAGCAAGTCCATCCGCGGCTGCATGCAGTGATAATCCTGCTACAAGAGTCCATCCTACCTTGTGGTGGTGTACATGTGCGTGACCGTGTTCCTCGCTGTGGTCGTGATGTTCCTCGTGAACTGCGTGTCCAGCTCCACTAGCCTCCAGTAATAACATTAGGAGGAATCCAATAAGAATTGCAAGACCATAAATTGCAACTGGTGTTTCTTCATGGGCATGTTCTTCCTCTGTATGAGCTTCTTCATGTGTGTGGGTGGTAATTAGCCCCTCAATTTCCTCAATTCCTGCACTAGCATTGATTTCACCGGACTCTACCTCCTCAATCACATGTTCTATACTATCAGAAAGAGAATCTTCTGATTCCTCATCATGGTCATTTTGATCATCATCTTCTTCATGTTCATCATGCTCGTGACCATCATGGCTTCCCAACAATTCTTCAATTTCCTCTATGGCATCTGATGAATTGATGTCTCCGTGCTGCATTTCTAGGATAACAAGCGCAACAGAACCCGCTAGTTCCGCATCTTCCTCGTGGCTTTCCTCACTGTGGTCATCATGACCTCCAGCGGCTAGCTCAAATCCTTCTGGGACAACAACCAGTAACGCAGAGGCGATGATGATTCCAGAAGCAATTGCTGTAATATTTTTCAAGCGTTTTTGGTCATTGAATGGCGAGCCTTTAATCGGCATTAATCCAAATGCCAAAGCGATTACTAGAGTGATTGCAGCCATGGTCAGTGCGGTTTGCATAGATTCGCCCCGATGCTATTAGATATTTCAATAATGCTATTAATTAGTCCGCAGTGGGACTTTCATGGGAACTACGATTGTCTCATTTAGCTCAAGCAAAGAATTCGCAGGTGAATTGGACCGACTGATGCAAGACAGTGGTTACTCTAACCGTAGCAGATTCCTACGTGATGCAGCGATTAGGTATGCTGAATTGATGCGATTGGGGGATATTTCTGATATGGATGACCAATTGGAAGTTGACGGGACGCTGGTGGTATATTACCAGCATGAAGCAGGTAAAGATCTTGAAAAATATAGGCATATGTCTGGAATACACATTCATTCCTATCATCATTCTTGTCTACGAGCGTCACACACCTGTGTCGACACAATACAACTCAATGGTAGGGTGGGTGAAATTAGAGAGATGACCTCCGAGCTAAAACAAACAACAGATGTTGACAGAGTTGAATTTCTTGTTTCTCCACAACGCGAAAAAGGCTGCTGCTGAAGATATTGTAACTCTAGCCTGAATTTGGCTACCTGCTGAGAATATTCCCAACGCTTTGAAGGAGTATCGCTAACGCGGTATCAGCGTGGAGATACCTCCAGAACTGCAATCGATGCTCGGAGGAGAGCATGGCCCTACTAAACAAAAGGCCGCTAGATTGGTTGTAGACTTGGCCGCATCAGCAGGAGCCTCAGAATTCACGCGTTGCACTCACGCTCACGTATCTGGAGTCAGTGTAATCACTGGTGGACATGGGTTGAGGCGCTTCCTTTCTGACCTCTCTGGAGATCCAGAAGGTGTGGTATCAATTCCAACCACTTTGAATTCGGCTGGATGTGATCGCGAACAGATGGAAGAAATGGGAATCGATCACGAAAACTTTCTGGAGTATCAATTTGAAATTATCCACGCCTACTCCGAATTAGATATCGAGGCTACACTTTCCTGCACTCCTTACGATCGCGGAATCGAAATGGGATCTGGTATCGGCTCATGGGCCGAATCGAATGCTGTCTGTTACTCTAATTCCTATACTTCTTTGATGACAAATCGTGAATCTGGCCTATCTGCGCTCGCTACTGCACTAACTGGATGGGCTCCACTTTGGGGGCTCCATATCGAAGAAAACCGTATCCCTAACATTCTCGTTAACGTAGAAGCATCTATGGAAGATCTCGCAGACTGGTCAGTATTGGGTGACTGGATTGGAATGCAACTGAAGCCGGAATGGGATCTTCCATGGGGGATGATGCCTCGTATAGTCGGCTTACCTTCTGATGCGGATTTTGAGAGGCGCAAAGCACTGACTGCTGCTGCGGCAAATTATGGCTGCCCAATGCTCTGGGCTGACGGATTAACCGTAGACGCTCCAGATGTTTCTAAGTTAGAAGGTGAATTGACGTTCGGTGAAGAAGACCTTGCTCAAAGATATTCAGATTTGGCTCCAACAGGAACAGTGGATTTAGTCGTTATTGGTTGCCCACAGGCCAGCGTTGGAGAAGCAAGAGCAACCGCCGCTGCGGTCCGCGCTCGTATGGAATTGGGGCAGAAAATACCTGACATGCGACTTTGGGTTTTTACCAGTGGCTACAATTACGATTTATTACAAGCTGATGGAACCGTAGATTTGCTAGAAGAAGCCGGTGCTTTGGTTCTGAAAGACACCTGCCCCGAAGTCACTCCTTACAACCGCTCAAAATATAATCATCTGTTAACTAACTCTCTGAAGGCCGAACATTACCTGAAGAGTGGATTGAATCGCTTACCAACCAGTGTTACTCCAATAGAAGAGTGTGTTTCCCACGCGTTTGACCCAAAATTGTCGGAAGGACCTCGTCCAGTTATTGGCGGGAAGAAGGCAAAGCCTCTCGCCTCAAATAAAACTCGAAAAACAGGCACCGCAAATCTCAATGGAAGCGGACTTCCTAGCCAAAAAGACTGGAAAATTAGTGGTAAAGCCATGGTTACCGATGTTCCAATCACCTATCTTGGCTACGTTAATAGAGATACAGGCGTAATAGAAGAGCCAGGACATCCCCTGGATGGAGTGGCTATCGAAGATACAATTTTGATTTATCCAAAAGGTTCCGGTTCTACAGTCGCACCTTTTGTTCTAATGGGATTGATTTACACAGGTAAGGGGCCCAAGGGAATTATCAATCGAGATGTCTGTCCACTAACTCTTCCTGCCGCTAGTTTACTCGCGCTCCCTTATGCATATGGATTTGATACAGATCCAACTATGGCAATAAATGATGGAGACTCAGTTGAGATGAGTCTTGAGAACGGCCAAGTGCAACTTACGGTTATCTCTCGCACGGGCGAGGATTGATGACCGAAGCGCTTCGCAGAAGGGTTGTGAGTAAGCGCCCAGATCCGGAATCCTGTCGCGATCAGGACCTTGGTAAGTTCGAGGTTACTGTAAGAGATGGAGCCGCTAGGTTGGGGAAGTTATACACAAGGCACGGAGTTTTGGAAACCCCCATGTTGCTTCCTGTAATTAACCCCAATATTCGTACCATAGAGCCTCGAGAGATGTGGGATAAGTATCGGATAAATGGCCTAATCACAAACTCCTACGTTACTTGGAAACATGAAAAGTTGCGTGAACCAGCACTCAAAAATGGAATTCATTCTCTACTCGACTTCCCTGGAGTTATCGTAACCGATTCTGGAACGTTTCAATCCTATGTTTACGGAGATGTCGAAGTCGGAGTCGAAGAAATAGTCGATTTTCAAAAGAAAATTGGAGTAGATATCGGCACGATGTTAGATGTCTTTGGCAGACCGGATATGTCGCGAGAAGAACTTGAACATGCGGTAGGGGAAACGGCAAATCGTGCATTGATTTCACTGAACACCGCTGGAGATGGAATGCTCCTGAATGGGCCTGTACAAGGAGGCCTTCACGATGATCTCAGAGCTCAAGCAGGTGCATTGATGGGGGATGTCAGAGGTAATCATCGGGGCTTCGCAGTGCATCCGATTGGAGGTATCGTTCCGCTAATGGAAAAACAAAGATATCTGGAATTATTCCGTATTCTTCTTTCCGCTCGTTCAACGATTCCACCAAATCGCCCAATTCATATGTTTGGATGCGGACATCCAATTTTGTTCCCAATGTGTATTGCTCTAGGAGTTGATCTATTCGATTCGGCCGCCTACGCCCTTTTTGCTCGCGACGACAGATTGCTGACACCAACAGGAACTGTCAAGCTGGGCGATTTGACCGAATGGCCACATAATTCCTCAGCACTATTTCCTTACACACCAACTGAGGTTCGTGAGATGGAAAACGACGAACGCTCAACCCTTTTGGCTCATCACAACCTAGAGGTGACACAGGCAGAACTTGCTAGATGCAGGGAAGCGGTGAGAAATGGAACTATTTGGCGACTGGCTGAGCAACGCAGTCATGCTAACGCCAAACTTCGTGAAGCCTTCGAATGGGTGCTCGAACAATTGGAAGAAACCGACGAAGGTCCAGTTGGAGAAAGTGTGCTGAGAAATATAGCCTCAACCGACCCCGTAAGGGGTTCGGCTGAACAATTTTCTGATGACATTGATAGCCGTCCTCATCTGCTTCATTTGAATGCCTTATTAGCTATGAGATGGCGTCGTCCTGGCTCGTGGTGGGATGGCTCTGATGATAGGGCAGAAAGAGTTGTGATTTTGTCTGGAGCAGAGCCGCCGTGGCGCGATTCTGCAATAGGTTCTGCAATAAGCGCATTAGAAGAAGAACCCCGTTCAATCGTCTTAATATCAACTCCGGTTGGCCTTATTCCATTCACTCTCGAGGACGTTTCTCCGTGGTGTCATATCGAATGCCCAGAAGATCTATGGAATATGATTCTCGATGAAGATGAAATCGATTCCTGGTTAGAAGACCTTGGTGTCGCAGATTTACCTCTAGATGTCCATCTTTGTCAACCCGATCCTGAGCGTGAGGCTGGTGGAGAAAATCGAGGAATAATCCGCGACTGGATTGATCGTTGCACGATCGTCGACAAATTATCGCTATTCTGTGGTATTTCTCCTTCAGATGCTTGCAAACTGTCCGCAGAAATGACTTCTCGTCGATCTCGTACTGACCGGATGGTCAACGTCAATTTTGCAGGAGTACATTGCCTATCTCCTCGTTTGCCAGATGGGGCTCTTTCCCTAACTTTGGCAGGTGCAGAAACTCTCCATGAATTGAACCCACATCCACCAGTAATTTTTGAGGAAGGCGTAACATCAAGCGAGTTAGATCACCCAGGCATGCCTCGTGTATTGTTGATGGATGATGCAATTCCATTTGTTGGAAAAGGCCGGAATGTAATCCATGGATTTGTTCTTGGTGCAGATGCTCACGTTATCGTCGGCCAGCCATGCTTGGTTGTTAGTAGCAAAGGTGAACTCATAGCACATGGAATTGCTAACGCAACAGCCGATGATATGGCTTTCTTCAACAAAGGTATTGCAGTAAAGGTCCGAGATGGGGCAATGAAGTAATCCTATGATGAATTTGCAAGTGCGACGGGGATTCATTCAAGTGATTCAGGCCCCCACATCAAGCCGACTCCCCTAGGGAGTCGTTCCCCCGGAGATGTTTTGTTGAGCGAGGGTTTTGTCATCGAGACGCGTGATTTACGCAAGATGTATGGCCCCCATCTCGCCCTAGATGACGTAGATGTTCAAATTCCACAGGGAGCAATTGGCATCCTTGGTCCAAATGGTGCAGGAAAGTCGACTTTCTTCAAGTGTTTACTAGGTTTGATTACAACCACCTCTGGAGACGGTAGCGTTCTCGGCTATGATATCAAAACCCAGGGAGACCTTATCCGTTCTAGGATAGGGTACATGCCAGAATATGACTCACTGGACCCCGACTTGAATGCTATCGATCAAGTTCGATATGCCGGAGAACTACTTGGAATGAATCCAACTGCAGCGATGCAAAGAGCCCACGAAGTTTTGGAATACGTTGGTTTGAGAGACCAAAGATACAGGAAGATTGAGTCTTTTAGTACCGGAATGAAACAAGCGACAAAACTAGCCTGTGCAATCATTCATGACCCTGAGATTCTAATCTGCGATGAACCTACCAATGGGCTTGATCAACGATCAAGGGAATTCATGCTGAAGACTCTAAGGAGGACGGTTGACGAGGGCGGAGGAACCGTTCTGATGTCAAGTCACGTGATGGATGATGTTCAGGAGGTGTGCGACCGCGTTGTTTTGATTCACAAGGGAAAAATCGTAGTCAACAGACCAATTTCGGACCTTGCAGACCAGATTGAGAAAGAGGTTGAGGCCGTAATTTGGGGCGGCGCCACGAAAATGGAAGAGGCCTTGAGTTCCAACGGCCTGAAAGTTAGGCGAATGGGCAGGGTGATGAGAGTAACTATTGAGGATGAGAATACCATTGATAGAATCATCTCTATTGCAGCTAAATCGGAAGTTCAAATCAGAGAATTACAAGAATATGAACCCGATTTGGAGGATATCTTCCTCTTGATTATGGACAAATTGGGAGCTAGAGTGAAGGGAACATCTGAATTGATGACTTCAGAACATACCGGAGGTGACTGAAATGTCTGAAGAGGACACCAATGCTGAAAATATGTCAGTTCAGGATGCTCCAGAAATCGATTCTTCTAAATCTTCTGAGACCGAATTAGGAAAGACTCGAATGGAAGTTGCCTATGGGGCTGGTGATGGTGATGATGATGCTAAGGCAATCGTTGCACGTAAAGCCTCCATGGGCGTTCTATACGAGCAAATTTATCGTCCTTGGAATGGAGTACTAGGTCCTCGGTGGGTTCGTAATTATGCTATTTTCCGACACCACGTATACGGTATATTCAGAGGCAAAGGTCATCGCCACTACAACCCATTCGTTCGACTGTCAATATTGGTAATTTTCCTAACCTCGCTAACGCCGATTGCGATGATTTTCCTCTCGGTTACTATTTCTGGTGGCGATGGCTCAGATTGGCTGAATCGTATGTGGGGAGTTAATCGATACAACCTATGGGGCCAAGTTCTCGGTTACTTCCCTAGAAATCTCTGTATGTGGCCCCTACTAACTGCCTTGGTAGTCGGTGGAATGATTTCCGATGATAGGAAGAACGGAACCAGTGCAATTTACTTCTCACGCCCCGTTACTAGGACTGATTATACCGCTATGAAATATCTCTCATCCGCAGTCGTTCTCGGATTTGTGATAGTATTTTCCTACATGCTCTACTACACTTCTGCAATCGTGTTCAACGGAGAAGGATGGGCATACCTAATCGATACACTTCCAATATTCTTGGGAGGGTTACTTGCAGGTATTCTGTTGGTGATTACTTACACTTCAATTGGTATGGCTCTTTCCAGTGTAAGTCAAAGCCGCTTCTTTGCCGCGATTGGCTTCCTAGCGATAATTTTTGGAACCAAAGTAGTCGCTCTAATGATCGAACTAATCTTTGAAACAACGGTTTTCTACATATTGAGCCCATATGATTCTCTTGCTCACCTAGGTCAATGGCTTGTAGGAATACCTGCAAATTATGAGCATTCTTTGGCTCTGTCAATTATTTCTATTTTGATTTACAACGCCGCCTCAATCGGTTTGCTTGTAACTAGAGTTCGTTCATTGGAGGTGACTCGCGAATGAGTACCAAAGCAACTCCAGCAGTGCTTCTGGACAAATGCTCAAAGTGGTATGGACAAGTCATTGGAATCAATGATATATCTCTAGCAATAGATGGCGGAGTTACAGGAATTCTAGGGCCTAATGGTGCCGGTAAATCTACTCTATTCAAGCTACTAATGGGCAGATTGAAACCGAGTAGTGGAAATGTTAGATTGTTTGGTGTAGATCCTTGGGTAAGCACCTCTCCTTATCGCCGAGTTGGCTATGTTTCTGAAACTGAAAAATTGTATGATTGGATGACTGGGCATGATTTTGTTTCTACTCTTGCCAGACTACATGGGATGACTAGGGAAGAGGCAAGCGATAGAGCATCTCACGTTCTTGATTTCGTAGGACTTGGAGACGTTCAGAACAAGGAAATTGGCAAGTACAGTAAAGGCATGAGACAGAGGGTGAAAATTGCTCATGCTTTGGTTCACGATCCTGATTTGATTATCCTCGATGAGCCTTTACATGGTTGCGACCCAATTGCTAGAACCAGCATAATGAGTGTGATACGTGATTTGGGTAGCCAAGGAAAAACGGTGTTAGTCTCAAGTCACATCCTCGATGAGATTGAGAGAATTACAGAGCAAATCGTTATTCTGCATAATGGAAGATTATTAGCCTTAGGAAATCTCCATGCAATTCGTGATTTGCTTGACAAACATCCACATAGAATTCTGATTCGAACTGAAAACCCGAGAAAGTTAGCTGAATATTTCGTTCCAGAAGATCCCGTGTATGGAGTTAGATTTTCACAAGATGGTGCATTGGAGGTCTTGACCAATGACCTTTCTGCAGCACACGACGTGCTTCCGCGGGTGATAGTGGAATCCGGCTTGAAAGTAACCTCAATTGAGAATCCTGACGATAATCTAGAGGCATTGCTAGCATATCTTGTAGGTGGTGCTTCGTGATGGATAGACAAGGTAGAGGTCTGGCAGAGACTGTATGGACTAGACTAGATAGAAAGGCAGGAGCAATTACAGAATTGACCATCCGGCAATTGAGGCATCGCCTCTCGACTTGGGTGGTATTGGCTGTCGGTTTCCTGTTACTAATTTCCTTACTTGCCATGTTCGTTGCAGGGGTTAGAGGAGGTTGGGAACCAATTGACAATGACGGTGATTCTCACGATTGGGATGAAGATGGATATCCAGAAGGTCAGGAATTCAAGTATGGTTCCGATCCCTACGATGGATTTTCGTTCCCTGGTTCAGGGGAATTTGTAGAAGAAGGCTCGTTTGAATGGGGTAGCGTTGGCCTTTATTCTGGTAACCATACTTGGCGGTTAGCCACTGGTATATTCACCTACACGTGGTTAGAAGATTCTCAAATCGGAGGTGATGGAATTCTCAAAGTTGATTCTCTAGAGCCCTGTCCAGAAGGAGTCTCCCTCTTCGAAAACTACTGGCCAGATTGGGGAGATGGTTGTAGGATGGAAGAGAACAGAATAGTAGTCCATGAAGCCTCATTTGTTGGAAATGGCACCTTCCGAGTAGAGGAAGGATATATGGCTCAATGGGGCTACGTTGCGGAATCATTCTATGTTGAACCTGAACCTGCTTCAAATTACATCGACGAGGATGATATAGATTGGACAGGAGACCCTAATCAAATAAACGGTTTCGATGATGATGGTGACTGTTTGAGAATCGGTTGGCCAGAAGAACCTCCTCCTGATTTTTGGTGGGGTTGGGAATCTCGACATGAACCAGATGCGAATGGAAATGGTGTTGATTGCGATGTGGAATGGCTCACTGATTCAGATGGAAATATTGTGGCAATAAATCCAGACGATAATGTAGATGAGGATCCGAGCGAAGAATCTCTAGCATACGAAGATGCACACCGTGCCTTCATCATCGGTACTGGGAAAATTGCCTTTGTTATGATTCTTGGAATCTTCTTACCACTTTTCCTAGCTCTGGGCTTGGTCAGAGATGAAACTGAGAACGGAACTCTACACTATCTTCTTTCCAAGCCGATACACCGTGGAGAATTCATCACCTACAGAATTCTTGGTTATCTTATCGTCGCGGGTGGTTTCGTACTGATTATGTCACTCTTGATGGGCTTGGTTACAGCCTCTCTAGGTCCTGGGGATTCGATATTTAGATTGAAAGACGTGATAGTATGGTTAGGCATAGCCTTCGCGACGATATTAGCGCTCGCAGCCTATGGAGCGATTTTCAACACACTCGGGCTGCTATCCTCAAGATATGGAGTATACATTGCACTGGTTATTGGAGTGTATGAATTTGTTATGGCCGTCCTAACCCTAGGGGGTGCCGAACTGATTCCAGTCCTTTCGGTATCTCACTGGACTTTACAATTAATCGACTCAATTGTGCTTATCGTTTGGCCGAATACAATAGAAATGCATCTTATTGCAACTGCATTCGATTTACCTTCTGGAATTAGGGCTTTTTGGAATCCTCCTGTGCATACACTCGGAACTGAGAGTCCATTCATTTCTGGATTAATTTCGGTAATTGTATTGGTATTGATTACTTCATTGATGATTCTATTTGGACAACGTCAATTCAAGCGTCGAGAGATAATGTGATGTTCTGAGGTGACCTTCTAAATGGAAAAAATAGAAGGTGATTTCAGCAAGTTTTGGCGTTTTGACGCACTACCGCCAATTAATCGCCTTTCTTGGTGGTGGTGGTGGGTTTTGGTTCTAGTTCCAGATCCAATCCATCCAGAGCGTTCGAGGCAATTGATGGTACTATGGTCTTCGAAGGAAACTCCTGCGATTAGAGTCAGTGGCCACTGGTGGATACCAAAGGCGAGAATGTTGGTGGATGAAGATGGTGGAACCGTGATGTCTGGAATGGTTTGTGCTTGGTGGTATGATGGTGAAAATATGCACGAACCACTACTCATGAAGGAATGTAGGATGGCTGCTATTGACGATAAACACCCTCTGTGGCCAGAAGAGGCTGGAGAGGGAGGACAGGGTGCTGGGGCTGTAGTGCCTTTGACCTCTGAAGATCTCACTTTTGGATTGCGCACCGGTCGTCGTTCCTTCTGGCTAAATCTAGCCAGTGACCAAGATCAAGTCGCTAAAGGTGCCCCCAAGAATTTCAGTGTTACAATGAGTCCTTGGTGGGAGCGCCCAAGTACTGCGAAATACAAGAATAATGTCTTCGGTTTGAATATGGGTTATGATATCCAAAGAGTGCATGGAATGAAAGCCACACTGGATATCGATGGAGATGAGGTCGAAGGTTCGGCATATATTCAGAAGGTTGGGGTACAAGCCCCTAGCGTTCCTTGGTTTTGGGGAATGTTACATTTTGATGATGGTTCATATCTCGACTGGTTCATGCCTCATGTTTCGCCTTCCTTTACAATGAAAGATGACACACCTTGGTCAATACGCGATTTCTTCCGAACACCAAATGCTGGTTCTGGATTATTCCATGACGCAAAGAGAAATAGAACTGAGAATTTCAAGCGCTGTACAGTCGAACTGGAGCGCCCAGAAGGAGAAAATGCTCTCAGAGATGAGCAAGGGAAATTACTCCCTAGATTCAAGATTAAAATCTGGAATGGCAGAACTCAGGTATCTCTTCATGTTCGTGCAACCTCTCGTGCAAGATGGATTTTCGACCAGCCAACAAGGGCTGGTTTTGTTAGCCATTTGACCTATAATGAATATCCACTTGAGATAGAAAAGATTGCAATATTAGACGAGGAAGGTTTGCGTTCTGTAGATGATTATGAGTGGATTAGGGGCAATGCAGAACACGCATGGGGAATCCTGAACTGATCATTAGCATTTCAGGAAGTTCTACGCCGCACCGTTCATAACCGGTATGACAGTGAGAGTTACACGAGGAATAGAGATGAGTGCAGACGAGGTAGTTATACAGGCGGCTCAACTGATTACTAGCGGAGACTATGCAGGCGCCATGGCGGTATTCGAGGGTTACATCGATTCTAACCCAGACGACCCAGCTGGCTACCACGGCTGGGCGGAAGCCGCATTGTTTGATATCCAAGAAAATGGGAACCTCGATGATAAAGGAAATGACCGAATTAACGAGGGGCAAATCAATGCATATTTTCGAAGAGCGGCAAATATGGCTCCAGATAACGCGGATTATAACGCTGCATACGCCAACGCTCTAGTTGAATTTGATCGAATACCAATGGCTGTCAGGCAATTGCATAAGTTGGTGGAAATCGGAAAGGCCTCTGACGAAACCGATGTATCTTTCCACCTATACGAGGCCGCAAGAGGGCTAATCGAGGCAATCGATCTCAAAACTAACTTCGATAGAAGTGCACCTATCGCGAGACAGTATATCTCTGAGGCAGTAACCTTTGCACTGTTGGGTCTAGGATTTTCTTCTGCTGAAGAGGCAATCGAGTACCTCGGACTCGAATAGTGAAGAGGGTTCGGCGTGGATAGCGACCTGATGATGGTCGCCTTCGGCTATCACGGTGCTGAATTCCACGGTTCGCAAATCCAGCCAGATGTTCGCACCGTACAAGGTGAAATTAAGCGAGCCATCGAGAGATTAGGGTGGTGGACGGAGTCTTGTCTTGAGATTTCGAGTAGGACTGATTCAGGTGTTAGCGTAAGAATGAATTTGGCAACCATAGCCCTTCCCAATGAAATTGCAGAGAATATCCAAGAGGCCACTTTGGTTTCTGCATTGAATGATCATTTACCAGAAGACTTAGTGGTTTGGCGGGCTTGCAGAGTGCGTAAGGGAACAAGGTCAAGACTTGCAGAAAAAAGGCTCTATGTCTATCGCTGTGATATGCTTCCAGGTTGGCCCTTAGGGATAGGATTTGATGAGTTCAGCAGTGCGTGTAATCTTTTTGTTGGCCAACATGATTTCAGTAATTTCAGTAGACTAGATTCTGATCGAAACCCAATTCGAATTATTGACTCCTGCCAGCCATGGCAGGATAATTCAGGTCGGGTAATTGGGTTCTCAGTAGTTGCAGAGTCATTCATATGGAATCAAATCCGTCGAATGGCTTCCGCGCTCCATAAATTTGCAAAGAAAGATATTGAATTGAATGAAATTGCAGGGGCTTTAGACTATCCCGATCTACAAATCGACTTAGGTCGAGCGCCGGCTGATGGACTTATTCTATGGTCTCTTGGACATCCTGAATTTCCTCATAAATTTGAGTATCCAGAAATCTTCGAGGGGATTAGTATACCACCTTTGGAGAAAAGAACTCACAAGCAGTGGTTGAACTTAGCGAGAATGGAAAATAGTTCTATCTTGGAGAGGGAGTGGCTGAGACTCATACAAGACGTAAAGTGACCATTTCATCATCTGAACAAGGTAATCTTTCTCGTAAGAAAGCACTAGAAATCACCTCTGCTGTTTTTGTGTGCCTAGTTAAATCTGGGATTAGAATTGCACAATCTATCCAATTTTCTCCATCCGATGAAATGCTTGCAGGAAAAGCAGTGGCACCGCCAAAAGACCGACCGTCCCGCTCAAATCCAGCGATTCTAACGGATTCTATATCTGATGATGTTTCACCTTCGTCCAATCCAGCTAGAATTCTTAATTCCCGATAAATGTTGATATCATCTTCATGCACATCTACATTGAGAGTTCCTGGCCAAGCACCAGATCCTAGGACGTTTTTGAACTGCTCTTGATAGTGACTCTGAGCCATGAAAACATGAGCTCTCCCAAGTCCACTGGTCACCGTCCCAGACAGTTGCATGTCCTTGCGTTGAGCCCATTACAAATAAGCATCAGTATTTGGCCTTACAACTCAATACTCCAACCCCTCTTGCCAATACTAATGCCAGCGACTTCAATCATACGAGATTGAGGGCTATTTGGGTCGTTTAGAGGGTTGGTGTGGTTGAGATGAATAAGTATGATTTCAGGCCTCTCCGCTCCAAGGTCCTGAAGTCTCGAAAGTGTGTCTTCAACGGTAGGGTGAGGTACTTCTGTCATATCACGGCCGGATAGTTCATCTCCATTCCAAAAGGTTGCATCTAGAAGGACATGAGTCAACCCTAGAGCCTCAAACCAATCCTTAGGGGTTGAATATCCAACCGAATTCAATGTCTGTTCCCAATCATCATGATCAGGAAGAAAAAGTACTCTTTTTTTTCCTCCTGAAATTAGAATCGCATGGGTGTCAGAAGTATCGTCTCTGTGTGGCACGGGGATGAAATCAAATCGCACTCCTCCCTGTTCTAAGTAAGGTAGTTCCTCAAGATTGTTATTTCCTCTTGCAAATGGTTGCATTAGGTTCCTTGACTTAAGAATTGAAGCGACAGAATCACTAGCGATAAGAGCAATATTTTGGCACCCCATGGCTTCTTTTCCGAATTGCCCAATTCCTTCGATATGACCTAAATGAGCGTGGGTTAGTAATACTGAGTCAGGCCTTACAGGTTTCTCCAATCCACAAGTGTTTGCCCAGAGTTTCAATTGTTCTGGCAATGTCCTAGTCGCTTCAATAAGATACATTCTTCCGTCCATATCACTCACACCCAAAGAAACCGGAAAACGGACTCTTTCGGGGTTTTGGAATGCTGCATTACAGTTTGAGCATCCACATCCTGCTTGAGGAACTCCACCATCCTGCGCAGTTCCCAGAATGGTAAGAGTGGGTGCAGGTATGTCCATGCACTGGGGGGTGACCTAGTACTGAAAGAGTCGTCGACGGAGTTAGTCTGCCGTTCCGATGAAATCATCAAGGTCGGCGACCTGTCAGGCACGTGAGCGGCGACACCTCATGGATGAAGGAGCGCTACGAGGCGCTAAAGAGTCAAGGTTTGGAATGGAATCCCCCCACACTCCAATCCGCTAATCAGCCGCGTGTTACAATGGATGGCCGCTCAACAATCATGCTCTCGGCTAACAACTATCTGAATCTGACAAACCATCCAAAAATAGTACAGGCAATGATTGATGCTACCGAAAAATACGGCGCAGGAAGTGGTTCTGTTCGTGCTATAGCAGGAACAATGGATATTCATTTACAAGCGGAACAAAAGGTGGCTGAATTCAAGGGTGTTGAAGCCTCGTTAATCTACTCCGCAGGGTATACAGCTAATGTTGGATTAATCCCCACATTGGTACAGGGAAAACAGGATGTAATTATCAGCGACGAACTAAATCATGGCTCGATTATCGATGGAGTTCGTTTAACAAAAGCCCAACGGGCAGTTTACTCGCATAATGATATGGGTGCATTGGAAGCGGTCCTGAGTGAGCATTCCGAGACCGATAGAAAACTGATCATCACTGACGGCGTATTCTCTATGGATGGTGATATTGCACCCTTAGACGAGATTTCGACTCTCGCCGAAGAACATGGAGCAATGGTGTACGTTGATGATTGTCATGGAGAAGGGGTTCTAGGTGAAGGAGGAGCAGGTATTGTTGACCACTTCAAATTACAAGGTAAGGTTGATTTTGAGGTTGGCTCATTTTCCAAAGCTCTAGGTGTTCAGGGCGGAATCGTTGCAGGTTCGGAGCACGTTAGAACCCATGCCCTCAATCATTCTCGGTCCTGGTTACTATCCGGCAGTCAACCTCCAGGTGTTGCAGCGGCACAGAAGGCGGCGGTTGAGGTATTGATGTCAGAACCTGAGCACCATGCAAGACTTTGGGAGAATACACATTATTTTCGAGATGAATTACAATCGTTAGGATTTGACACAGGACTATCAGAGACTCCCATTATTCCAGTAATGTGTGGTGAATCTGCAAATGCTAAGGCACTATCTCAATCTCTAGCGGGAGAAGGTGTTATGGCGGGCGCAATCACATTCCCTATGGTTTCTCGAGATAAGGCTCGGGTTAGAACTCAAATGTCTGCCGGTCTAACTCGAGAAGACCTAGATGAGGTCCTCAGAATCTTTGAACAAGTCGGAAATAAACTTGGTTTAATTTGAGGTGTTGATTTGGTAGATACCTCTAGTTTAACTGAGCAGGAAATCGAGGAGATGATGAAGAGAATTCACTCGGTACCAATTATTGATACTCTACAAATGGAAATACTTCGCCTAGACAAGGGAGAATGCGAAGGTCGTGTTCCTCGCGCCAGAAAGTGGGATGGGATTTTCGAGACATTTCATGGCGGCTTACTCGCAACAATTGCCGACACCGTAACTTGTTGGGCGATTCTAACCAAAATTGGCTCTGAGGCCAAAGTCGCCACCACCGACTTCAACATTAGATTTCTAAGGCCTTGTAATACAGATGTTCGATGTGTTGCGAGAGTAATCAAGGCTGGAAGAACCATGAGCCTCTCTGAGGCGGAAATTTTCGATTCCGAAAATAATCTTGTAGCCGTCGCTCAAGTAAATTACATCAAACTTGACTAATGTGTTCCCAAAGAATTCTATGCTTCTGCGACAACTTCGTCTAGGTCATCATCATCTAATTCATCTGACTCTCGGGAAATCTCCGGATCTATTGTTCTCTTCATTCCATCAAAGGGATCCAGTCCACGGTCAATGCGATCTAGCATTCTCCATCTAGGAGCATAGGACAGATGAATATAGAGTGGGCCTGGTAAAATCGCAAAGAACCAGCCAAGGCTACTGACAAATTCAGGCGCGTCTCCGATCATTGCCCAGGTCAATAGAAGCAGCCCAATGAAAGGTATCGGGAAAATATAACGTCGACGATTTTCAAGCCTTATAGGGGGGCGTTTGAACATACCAGAAATCAGTAATGAAAAACCTCCCAAGCTAGCGGTCATTGCGCAAAAAATTAGGCTGATTGTACCCCAATCAATAGCCATATTATCCCAACTTGTTGAGTCCTGCCAACCTGCGTAAGCAAATGGAACAATTAGAGTCAGGCTAGCGAGGATTCCGTAAACCATCCCGACGAAAATGGGATGACAAATTGTCAGTGGGTATCTGAGAAATAACTGACTCAGAGATCCGCCTTCAAGCATAAGTCGGTGCTCATGGTCGAGACCCTCCAGTGCCTCACGCCATCCAGCCATCGACCGCTGGCACTAATCGGGTTCTAATACCGTTCCTGTAGGGAAAATAGTCAGTTGTGGGCATTTACACACTATTTTTCCAATTCGATACGCACAGAAGTGGTTTCTTGATTCCATTTGGGATTGTTATCCGCAGCATCTTGAATGAAGGGGATTAAGGATACTCGTAAGCCTGCTATATCGACGCCCCAAATTCCATGTTCAATTCCCGATAATCGTGTGAGTAATTTCGAAGCCATATTTACAACCCCTCGAATCTTCTTTCTTTCATAATTGTACAACAATGCTGCAATTTGGATGATTCCTTGAACCGCATCAGTCTCGACTTGTTTTCCAAGGGGTTTGAGTGATTTCCACAGGTCTTCCCAAGATTCATGGGCATGCCAAAATTTTCCGTTGTCGAATAATTTGCATCCTTCAATAAACATATTCTGTTGAGTTTCATCTAGTTCATCCCAAGCCATCAATTGTGAATCATGAGGCATTGGTTGGTCCCTATTCATCCCCCCTCACTCCCTTACTCCTATGGACGCAGACATTATGACCAGTTCCCTGCCGAGAGCAAACGATTGGAGGACGATGGGATGACCGAAGACGACTCGTTATTCAGGATTACAGAGGCACATCTCGATAGCGGTATGAGGGGAATTCCAGTAGGTACCTGCAAAACCTCATTCGTTGATCCAATAGAAGGAGTTCACTACGTAGGATATCCTGTTGAGGACCTTGCAGATCTTGAAGAAGAGGATGTAATCTACCTCCTGATGTACAAGAGATTACCGACTGAAGAGGAATCAGAAGCGTTCCGAACAGAACTTGCTCACAGGGCTATGGAAATGCCAACAGGCGCTTTACGTGTACTAGAGTCACTAACTCCTGGTAGCGGCCACCCTATGGATTGGCTATCTATGGGGATAATGGCTTTGGGTGCGGCCGACACTACAGGTGATGTACGCACAGATTCAATGAATCTGATTGCCCGAATGCCAGAATTAATGGCGCGTATTTTCCTTCTACGAGGTGGGAAGAAAGAAAACCTACAGCCAAGCAAGCCCGAACTTGGCTTAGTAGAGAATTTCGTACACATGCTCGGAATGTCAGGCGAAGAAGCAGAGAAGATGAATAGGGTTCTGAGATTTTTCTTCATCCTTCATCTGGACCACGGTGGTGGTAATCTCTCCACATTTACCGGTAAGGCTGTGGCCAGTGGTCGTGCGACGGTTTACGCATCAATTGCATCTGCGATGAATGCACTTTCCGGACCACTTCATGGTCGCGCGAATCAAGCATGTTTGGAATTCGTACAACGAATTGGCACAGACGATCCCGATGAAATCGAAAAATTCGTACGGGCTGAATTAGCAGCAAAGCGCCCAATATTTGGGTTTGGGCACGGAGTTCTAAGGGCAGAGGACCCACGAGCAAGGTTACTTATCGGACTTGGTGCAGAAGTCTGTCCTGACGATGAGAATTATCGTATCGTCAAAACTCTCCGAGAGGTCGTACCTCCTATTCTAAAGGAGCATCCAAAAATCAAGAACCCGTATCCGAATGTCGATTTGGGCAGTGGTTCTCTACTACACGCTATCGGATTTCGAAAACCGGAGTATTACACTACATTCTTTGGATGGGCTAGGGTTGCAGGTATATGTGCACAAATCATGGATGAGCGCAATGCAAGAGACGGTCGAGGTACCCCAATTTACCGACCTAAGTACATCCCTCGGAATCAGCCTCACCGAAGACTAGAGTGACGGGTTCACTCAGTGGCCTTCACCAGAACCTCGGTGCCCGATTAACCTAGCACAACCCCAGGGTCGACCTTCATGCAAATCATTGACCCAAGACTCGGGACCTCCGGACCAATTCCATTTTTCAGCATCAGAAATTATAGCATCTTTTCGAACTTTATCTGGCATTTCATGCCACATAGGTAAGGAACTTGCAGCCTCCAACAGAAGGTCTGGTCTTTCCAACTCATCAGCAGAATTCAGTTCGTTTAGCCATTCTTCATCCAAAGGTTGGCTAGCAGGCCGAGGCCAACGAGCATCTCCATTCGGTAAACTATGAATTGTTGGATCAATTAAATCTGAAATTAGAGTAATTCCAGCCTCCAACATAATCGCCTCAAGTTTTAGAGGCGCGGGCCATACATGCAACCCCATTTCTCGACTAACTCTGAACAAACGGTTGAGTCCTTTACCCGTAAGAGATACAGGCGCGCCGGGATGAATGAATCTCTCCCATCCATGCAAATAGTGTAGGGCCATTCCCACCACTGGCATACCCTTTCGTCGACGATCACTAATAAGACCTGCAACAGAATTTGAAACGAAGTTTGGAGAGCCAATCAATCGTTTTATCTTGGTTTTACCCCAAGATCTCAGATGTGGAGACAACTGAGTATTTGGAAGTGTAATTCCGCTTTTTTTCACCGCGTCGGCAATTTTCGGAGAGAATCCGTAAATCATTGTAGAACGCTTAGGTAACTCAAGGTATTCCAACGAATTCTCAACCTTAGTCATCATCGAGGCAAGATGGCTTGTATGGTCCGAGATTTTGGATACAGGATGAGGTACTTTCAATTCTATATTGACAGTTTTAGAGGAACTTCTCCATAATTCAGTAAATTCTGAACTGGCGAGTAAATCATCTAATTTATTCACCCCTTTAGCTAATATTTCATCACTTTGCATAAGTTCTGGACATCTTTCGTTTTTTGGTAACGATCCCTCGAATAGATCATCGTGCCAGAGCATCAATTCGCCATCTACACTAAGCCTCAAGTCGAGCTCAACACCATCGACAAATCTCATACCGTGCTCTAAGGCCTCAACAGAATTCTCTGTTGGACGGATCCAAGTTGAGCCTGCTGACACATGTCGTCGAGCGCTCAGGGGGTATTGAATACGCGCTCTCTAGCACTAGGTGTACCGCCCTAATGCTCAAACCCCGTCATATCACCGGACCGTCAGGTACTACCATGTCGGAGACACTAGAATTGGATAAAGAATCAGACCCTAGAGCTGTGAAAGGATACGCTTTCTATGACTGGGGTAAGTCTGCCTTTGAGACCTCAGTCACCGTCGCAGTATTACCTGCATGGTATGCCTATCTGTTCTTGAAAGCCAATGGTTTGACGACTGAAATCGGATCAATAGAAATGACGGGTGATGCTATTTGGTCACTTTCGGTTGCAATTGGAACTCTTCTGGTGGCTATTGTAAGTCCTTCACTGGGGGTAATTGCAGATCGTCGAAGAATCAAGATGTGGTGGCTTAAGACACTGACCTACGTCGGTGTTGGTGGAACCTTCCTGCTTGCATTTGCTCCAATGTTACCCGTTAACAATCAATGGCTATGGTTGATGGTCTGTTTCATGTTTGCAAATATTGGTTTGAACGGTGCAGGTGTGTTCTACAATGCACTACTACCTCACCTCGGCACCGATGATGAGATGGATAGAATTTCTAATCTTGCATTTGCCTATGGATACGCAGGTGGAGGTTTGTTATTGGTCGTACATTTGGTTATGGTCCTAGCCCTCACTGGTGACTGGGTAATTCCGTTTGTAATGGCCTCGTCTGCAGCTTGGTGGTACGGTTTCGCACTATTGACGTTCAAGTGGGTTCCAGAACCTCCAATCAAGGATGAAATGCCTTCACTTGGATTTAGAGAATCAGCC
The DNA here is from genome assembly GCA_964556195.1 of uncultured Candidatus Poseidoniales archaeon. Lineage (GTDB taxonomy): Archaea > Thermoplasmatota > Poseidoniia > Poseidoniales > Thalassarchaeaceae > MGIIb-O1. The sequence goes on along the minus strand of CAZKVK010000006.1, from coordinate 3,166 downwards.
AGTCTGGCTTTGAAGGAAATTCTAAAGACCATTTCAGAGGTACATAAATTCCGCACTTTATTCATCTATATGCTCGCATATTTCTTCTTCATCGATGGAATAAACAGTGTGACAGCACTCGGTGGTATTTTCGGAACTACAGTTCTCGGGGTCACCACTATCGAACTAATTGGAACTATCGTAATCATTCAGATAGTCGGTGCCCCCTCGGCAATTGGTTTCACGTTCCTTTCGAAGAAAATTGGAACAAAACCTGCACTAAATGTAGCACTAGTTGGCTGGGTCGTGTTGTGTTTCGCAGCACTTGCATTTGCTCCTTTAGAATACTCACAACATTCTGATTACCAAGTACAAATCGAAGAAGTTGACGGCGAATGGCATTACACACCACACGCTGGCCTTGTCGGAACTCCTATCGCTGTGGAGGAAGGAGGCGATGAGCAACTCTGGGCCGCAGATATTCTATCCACTTATGGTATAGCAACCGTAGACGATGATTACGACGATTCTGTGATTTACAAATGGGCCGGTTTCAATGAAGACGACGAGTCGGTCACATTGAATTTAGGCGCTCTTGATTCCGCTTCTGTTCAAGTGCTGATGGTGTCCTTTGAGGAAACTAGGTTTTCAATTAGTGAAAATGGAGGGACTAGCGTTGTTGGTATCGATCATCCAACTAACCTAGGAGATGGAAAGTTGGACTTCATACCTAAGGCAGTAAGAAGTAATGTTTGGGAACCTTTGGGTCTTTCCGTTGGTTTGCAATTCCTGATCCTTGGTGCGTCAATGGGCACCTTACTCGGGGGTTCACAAGGTCTTGCTAGGAGTCTCTTTGGGCAGATGGTGCCCGAGTCTAGAAGTGCAGAATTCTTTGGATTCTTCGGCTTCTTTGGAAAGGTAGCTGCATTCATCGGCCCACTACTCTATGGCTTAATGACAGTGATGTTCGATAGCAGAGTTGGAATTCTTTCTATTGCGGTGCTTATCCTGATAGGTACAGTAATGATGAGATGGGTCGACGTAGATGCAGGTCGAAAAGATGCTATGGAAGAAGATGCACGAAACCGTGGAATCGACCTCTGAGCTACCTAACGACTGGTGATCCGCTCTAGCAATAGAGCAATCTCTAGAATTACCAGCATAGGGCCTCCTATAAGGAACATTGAGAGAGGGTCAGGTGGTGAAACTAAGGCACCGAATACAGCGGCTCCGAACCACAGAAAAGAACGGTTTTCCGTCACGGTATTTCGGTCTAGAACATCAGCCCTAATCAGCATAACAATAACTAGTGGAATTTGGAAACTAAGTATAGACCCCATGTAAAGTCCAATGATGAAACCAATCCAAGAGCGCAATTGCCAGGTCGAATCTAATCCAGCGGCGCTAGCATCTTCCGCAAGGTAATCTAGCAAGAAGGGAGTAAGCACCTCATGAGCGTAAATGAATCCTAATGCACCTAGGATTATGATGCTCAACAAGGCGAAAATGAGTCTAGAAAATCCTCCAGCATTAGATTCGACAGTAATCCGCTTTCCTTCAGCGATTATTTTTCGCCCATTAAATGCTAGATCGCTGACAAGAGTTACTGCGAACGCAACTAATGCAATTTGACTCGCAATTCTCAGTTTTAGCAGTATGATTTCCATAGGTTGGAGAACAATAATCTCGACACCAATGGGCCTGTATCCCTCAGCATCTAGAAGAATTTCAATCAACCATTCTGCTATCGGATAACCAATGACGAATCCAAGGAAAAAGACCCCGAATAGAAGTCTCGCTTTGCCGCTTAGGTGGTTGAATAATGCCCTAATTTCGGCTCGAGGGAGTAGGTCTCCGGATTCTGCCACGATACGCGGTAGCGAATCATGTAGGTGAATGATTCGCAAGTCAGGAACTGCTATTTGTGTGGAAAATCACTTCCTGACAATAATTGTCAACAAGTCTTCGTCCTTCAATAAATGGTCAAGACCAACTCTTTGCCAGTCGAACTTTGCACTTGGTCCTTTGACTCTGGCATAACGAAAATTTCTTTCAAAATCCCTGTGTAATTTAACACACACATCTCTTACGGTTGAGGTGTCCTTGACTATGAGTGGCTCAACTAGGTCTGCCTCTTGGCCTTGGGGTTTGAGATAGATCGACATGAAATGTAAGTTATCAAAAATGAAATCTTTCATTTCCTCTATTCCTTGCCCGGTTTTTGCAGAAACCGGCAATACAGGCCACTCTTCAGGTAGCATTTTCGTCGCCTTCTTAATGTCCTTCTTGGTGGCTAGATCGACCTTGTTGAGAACCACTACGGCATCCGAATAAATCCGATTCCCAGCAAGTGTATCTACGATGTGGTCATCCGTAACATCGGTTCTGAGAGTAACATTCGCAGAGACAATTCCAAAGCTGCGAATAATGGCTTGAATCTCCTCGTCGGTTAGGTTGGTTTGTTCAAGCGTTGAACGTACTACAATTCCTCCTCTATCGGTTCTATCAATGAATACCTGAGGTTTTGGCTGATTCAATCTCATCCCTGATTTCCACAATTCCATATCGAGAATATCAAAATGAGAACCTTGGAATGGGTCTACAACGTACAACACCATGTCACACCCTCGAATGACATTGAGAATTTCTCGCCCCCTTCCCTTTCCTTCAGCAGCACCCTTAATCAGACCTGGAAGGTCAAGAATTTGGATCGTTGCACCTCGATGGTGAAGTACCCCTGGAATACAGGTTAGAGTGGTAAAAGCAAAGTTACCAGTATCAGATTCTACATCAGTCAATTGTGAAATTAAGCTGGATTTTCCAACACTCGGAAATCCGACGAGAGCGACGGAAGCATCTCCTGATTTCTTGACCTCAAAGCCCGGTCCACCTCCGCTGGCTTTTGCATGTGCTTGTGCTTTCTCTTTCCTTTCTCTAAGTGCGGCAATCTTTGCCTTTAATTTTCCAATATGCCCTTGGGTGGCTTTGTTGTATTTTGTTTTGGAAATCTCTTCTTCGAGAGCCTTAATTTGCTCATCAATGGTGGCCATGACGAACACTCCTGCCCTCGTAGTGGGCGATTCTATGCGCTAGCGTTGAGTTCTTCAATTCGATGTAGTGATTAGCCGTAAAAGGCGGGAAGCGAGGATTGATGATGGGCGACTCACAGGGTTAATCGAGGTGGGTC
>CAZKVK010000005.1:22987-63301 GCA_964556195.1 uncultured Candidatus Poseidoniales archaeon | reverse complement strand
CTTTATGAACCGATGTCAGGTCGCCGGCCCAACCAGAGGTTGGTAGAATGGGCCGTAAAGAAGACAACATCGCTAGGGCGACAGAAGTCATGCATCAGCGAGACAAAATAAGGAATCTAGCAATTGCCGCTCACATTGATCACGGTAAAACTACTCTTTCAGACAACTTGATTGCTGGAGCCGGTATGATGTCTGAGGACTTGGCTGGCAAATCCCGAGTCTTAGATTTCGATGAACAGGAGAGCGCTCGAGGAATTACAATTAATGCTGCCAGTGCTTCGATGGTTCACAAAGTAGGGGAAGAGGATTACCTCATCAATCTCATTGACACACCTGGGCACGTAGACTTCGGTGGCGACGTGACTCGTGCAATGAGAGCTGTTGATGGCTGTATCATACTAGCGTGTGCAGTGGAAGGAACAATGCCTCAAACTGAGACAGTGGTCCGTCAGGCATTGAAGGAGAAGGTCCGTCCTGTTTTGTTCATCAACAAGGTCGACCGTCTAATTAACGAATTACAAATCGATGGCCCTGAGATGATGACTCGATTCGAAAAAATCATCGTTAAGGTAAACAAATTGATACAAACATTCGCTCCGGAAGATGTAAGAAAAGAGTGGCAAGTTTCTGTTCAGACTGGGACTGTTGCTTTTGGCTCAGCATACTATAACTGGGGAATGTCTGTTCCTTACATGCAGAAAACCGGACTAAATTTCAAGGACATCTACGAGCATTGCGCAGCTGATGACCAGCAAGGACTGGCAAAGAAAGCACCAGTTCACGAAGTCTTACTAGACATGGCTGTTGAAACCCTACCCTCGCCAATAGTCTCACAGAAATACAGAATTCCAAATATTTGGCAGGGCGATCTAGAGACCCCTGAAGGCAAGGCAATGATGGAGTGTGACGCCGAAGGCCCACTATCCCTGATGATTACCAAAATTTGGATGGATCCGCACGCAGGTGAAGTTGCCGTAGGCCGAGTATACTCTGGTTCCATCAAGCACGGAGAGTCACTCTGGGCAATAGGTGCAGGAAAAGCTGAGCGTGTGCAACAGGTCGCTATGATGGTTGGCGGGGATAGAATCCAAGTTCCTGCAGTTACTGCAGGAAACATTGCTGCCATTACGGGTATACGCAGCGCAGCCGCAGGAGTTACAATTTCACGTGAAAAAGACGCAGAACCATTTGAGGCAATACGACATTATTCGGAACCCGTGGTTACTGTAGCAGTCGAACCTAAGGCGATGAAAGATTTACCTAAATTCATAGGCGCTCTCCAAGGGCTAGCTAAGTCAGATGCATCATTACAGGTCAAAACAAATCAAGAAACCGGAGAAGCACTTCTTGCTGGAATGGGTGAATTGCATCTTGAAATTACAGTTTATCGTCTTGAAGAAGAACAAGGAATAAAGGTCAACGTTAGTGAGCCAATTGTTGTATATCGAGAGTCAATTGAGTCGAATAATAGCGGTCGTGCTTTTGAGGGCAAGTCTCCAAACCGACACAATCGATTCTACATAGAAGCCGAACCGCTACCTGTAGATGTTGTACAAGCTCTACGTGAGGGTGTATTTGGCGATGGGGCTGTAAGAAATAAGGATGCTAAGCAAATTGGAGACAGATTCGCGGAATATGGTATGGAAAAAGACCTCATGAGGAAAATCTACGCTATTCATGGAACCAATGTCTTGGTTAATGACACTAAGGGTATTCAGAACCTTCACGAAACCCGTGAACTGATTATCGAAGGATTCAATGAGGTATGTAAGAAAGGCCCAGTAGCTGATGAACCAATGATGGGTGTGATGATGCGTCTCGTTGATGCAAAGTTACACGAGGATGCAATCCACCGCGGCCCCGCTCAAACTATCCCTGCAGTCAGAAACGCTTGCAAAGGCTCACTTATTCGAGCAAGACCTGTAATTCTAGAACCAATGCAGAATATTCGTATCGACGCTCCGAATGATGTAATCGGCGGAGTTACACGTGAGGTAACTAACAGAAGGGGGATAATTGAAGACATGCCAGTCGATGGAGGTACAGCCTCAGTGATTGGAAAGATGCCCGTTGCCGAGACTTTTGGTTTCTCTAATGATATCCGTGCTGCAACTCAAGGGCGAGCGGTATGGAATACCGAGAACGCAGGTTTTGAAATTCTACCAATCTCACTATTTGAGAAGACAGTTGGCGAAATCCGAGAAAGGAAGGGTCTGAAACCCGAAGTTCCTACTGAAGTGAATTATACAGATTGATTCAATTAATCCTCACCAATTGGAAATCAGTCATATCTCGGAGTAGTTCTACCGCAGGCGTTTGTTCTAATTTGTCCAAACAACTGTGAGCTATTCTGTGATGTTCCATAGCCCTATCTAGTGCATACTGAATCGAGCCGTTTACTTCTAATTCGTTGACTGCTGTAGCCAGCTCTTCTGTATTAGTTGATTGCGTGCCAAACAATTTTCTGAATTTAGGCAAATCCGCACCACTTTCTATGGCATGAATTGCAATCAGAGTCCTCTTTCCTTGGACGATATCACTTCCAGCTGGTTTGCCAAGGGTTTCCGTATCACTAGTCATATCGATGTAATCATCCATAATTTGGAAGCATAACCCTAGATTGAGACCCCAGTCTGCCATATTGGCAACTGTATCATTATCAGCTCCAGCAAGAATAGCACCCGTTTCGGCACAGGTTTCGAACATCGCACTGGTTTTGCCCGCTATCATGGCGATATATTCGTCTTCGGTTACCGTATCTCTGTCTTCAAACTCGAAATCCTCTTGCTGACCTTCAGCAACATGTCGTACCATTTCTCCTATTGTACTAACTACATGTCTGAGTTGAGAATCCTCAATATGGGGGCTATCGGCCAGCATCTCAAAACCTAGGGCTAGCATAGCATCTCCAGCATTGATTGCCGTAGCGTCGTCGTAGGCAACGTGTACAGCATCTAGCCCTCTACGAATTGGATCTTGGTCCATAATGTCATCATGAACCAATGTAAAGTTGTGAATGATTTCTATGCAAGCACCTAGGGTATAATGTCCTTCATGTCCATTTCCTACAGCATCGCCAACAAGTCTTGGCATAATGGCTCGGAGCCTCTTCCCACCACCCATGAAAAGGTGCGACATTGCGCCACGCAGACGGTCCTGTTGGATTTTAGCTAGACTTTCTTGGATGATTACCTCCACGAGCTCCCTGTGCTCCCCCAAAGCGGCGAGAACATTGCTAGCAGAATTTTCGGGGTATTTCACGGACAAATCACCACACCTAATAATCTCAGACTTCGGATTGGAAATAATCTCATCAACAGAATAGTTACCAGAAGATAAGAAATTTTGGAATATGGCCTCAAACCACGGGGCGATCAACTGACTCTTCCATCTTCCTTTTCTTTCCATCATTTGTATTAAGGAGGAACGATCTAACCAATCAATCGATTGTATTTCATTACGGTTGAAGTTAACTTCGCAATCAGCTTCAACAATTAGTACATGATCGATTTCATGTTCTACCCAATCTTCATTCCACCTACATTTGTATTCGAACCTACCAACATGGTGAAAATCCCATTGATCAGTGATGTTTCGTGGAATTCCAAGTTCCTGGTCCAATTTCCTTCGTGCGGCTTCTTTAACACCCTCTACAGAATCCCCATTCTCACCTTCAAGATCTAATGGGTGACTACAACAAGAATTAGCCCAGATTCCTGGAAATGTGATTTTATCGGAGGATCTCTGCTGAACCAATAATCTGCCGTGCTTATCGAAAATTAGCACACTGAAAGCCCGGTGAAGAATTCCTTCTTCACGATGAGTAGTCAATTTACTGGATGTATTGATTACATTATCTTCAGGGTCTAAGCAAAGACACAATTCTTCCATCATCTCTGCTTGAGATGCGTCCAAACCGTCCAAGGGAGTTAGAGGTACCACCATGTCACCATTCCTTTTGAGAAGCATTCACCATATAATCGAAATGGAACACAAGAGATTTAATCGCTAATCAGGACACTATCTGGGTACCTCTGGTATTTCCTGTATTTAGCAATTCTAGTACTCTTTCTGGTTTCCGCCCATCAATGAACCAAACATTAGGTACAACGTTGGCTATCTGTGCGGCGGAATCTAACTTGAGAAAAATACCTCCTGTGACATCTTGTTGTTGATTGTGTTCTCCAGATATGGTCTGATTTCGATTCCACATAGGAATTAATTCTGCATTTGGATCGGAAGGAGGTGCTGAGAGTAAACCTTCTGTATCACCTAATAAGAAGATGCAATGAGTAATCCCTGCGATTTCTTTGCCCGCCCTTACCATCAAATCGTCTCCAGACAATATGCCAAATAAATTAGGACCATTACAATCAACAACATCTCCGAATGTTATGGGTACGCACCCTTCGCTACAATCCTCTATTGGCCCTAAATCACCTAGAAAATTAGGTCCAACTTCAGATGCCCATTTCGATGGGGGGAAGCTTTGGCAAACGACGCCGAAACTCTGCAATGAGCTACAAATTATCGAATTTAATTCTAACATGTCTGCGCGAATCGAATCAACAGCTTCCTTTTGTTGTTCAAGAATCGAATCTTCGGCCCCACTGGCTATCCGCCACTCTTTAGCCTTCAGATGGCCAAATGAACCTGCTCCGTGAACTATAGTCACTCGATGATTCAAATCGAGTAATTGTTTGATTAATTTTGAAAGATTAGATATGGATTCAACATCAATAGTCTTCATCTTCGACTTGGTAGTGATTAAACCACCGCCAAATTTCATCAGAATATGAGTCATAGTTTCCATCTTTCGCCAAGGGGCCCGACATTTTGTGTTATCCCGTCCCGATTCCGTCTAGAAGTGGATTTACATAAGTCAAATTCATTGCTCACCTTGTTATGCGAGTGGTATGAAAGGGGATGACGAACTAGATAGGTTTCAGCGCTGGCTACAGAGTAGATTGGCTGATGCTGAGAAGATTGAATCCGAAGATGAAAGGATACGCACATCTAATAGAATTCAAAATGCTATTCAAGAATGTATTAATTTCAAACAATCTGTTAGTGTGCAACAATCGGTTGCTAACCCGTTCGTTATCCGTGAAGAACCTGTTCGTACCGTTAACGAATCAGAGGTAAAAGCGGTCACTTCAACAACTGGAATATGCAGTAATTGTGAGGCTGATTTAAGCGGGGATCTGGATTTTTGTTCACTTTGTGGCGAATTTCAATAGTTTTACTCTTCTTCATTCCAGCGCGCACGTGCTAGTACGTATTCAGGGTCTTCATTATCAACAACCGTTAGGTATTGAGCGGGTACGTTTTCAGTCAAGTATACTGTAATACCTGCGTGCCAAATAGTCTCACCGGCTGCATACATTTGAGCGGTATCTACTTCCAATATTGTGGGTAAGGGAAAGTGGACATGACCTGCTTCAGCGGCATTCCGAATAGTTGCTGAAAGATGCACATGCGCTCTACCACTTGGTGAAATGCCAACTTCCAATAAATTCTCAGTTTGTTCGGGGTCACAGGGGAAATAAAGTGCATCTGGGATGTTATCAGTGGGTAGATCTAATTCGATTTCCACTGTGTGCCCATAAGTAGCACGAATAGTATTTCCTCGCACTTCGTATCTTCCCTTTGGGTCAGTTTCTGCAATTGCAGTAAAGTGGTGTGGTCTTAGCCAATGAAACCTCCTTCCGCCTTTCTTAAATTGGTGAATAATATCTTTGACATCAATCCATCCATTAATGTCCATTTCTAGGTCAAACTTTTCAGGGGCATGTCTTAGAACTAAGGCTAGTCTCCTAGCAAGGCTGTTTCGTTCCCCAGTCCTCATGATAAATTTGCCTTCTGCATTACATGCAGGGCAGAGGTGGTCATCTGCGTAGAACCCGTGATTGGAGCATTCTCGTATCATTGAATCGCGCCACTTTGGTCTCTTTGAAGAACCCGCCGGTCAAGTGGCCACATTTCGAATGCGACTAACTCAACGGTTATTGGGCTAATGCCTGACCGAACAATCGTGAAAGCAGTCATTGTCGATTGGATGCGTTCTCCATTTGACAGGGCTCACAAAGGTGCTCTAAAGGACGTTCGTCCAGATGAAATGGCTGGACAAGTAGCTAAAACCCTCTTATCTAGAAATAATATTTCACCACAAGAAATAGATGACCTGCTCCTTGGTTGTGCATATCCTGAGGGGGAACAAGGATACAATGTGGCTAGACTCGTAGGATTCCTATCTGGGTTACCAGAAACCGTACCAGGTGCTACATTCAACAGACTGTGTGGTTCTTCGATGGAAGCTGTACACGTTGCTTCGGCTAAGATCGCCTCTGGTTGGGGTGATTGTTTCCTTATTGGAGGCATGGAATCTATGTCTCGAGTCAAAAGACGCGGGTTCAATTGGTCTCCTCATCCTGTTTTAGAAAATACTTACCCGCAGGCATACATCAACATGGGCCTTACGGCTGAAAATGTCGCTGACAAATTTTCCATCAGTCGTCTCAGACAAGAACAATTTGCTCTTTCATCACATGAAAAATCATATTTCGCCCAACAACAAGGTCATTTTGATGATGAAATTTGTCCGATTGTTTTCGGAGATGAAACAGTACAATCGGATGGTTGCATCCGCAATTCAACCAATCTAGAATCTATGGCTGGACTTAATCCGGTCTTCAAGGAGACTGGGTCAGTTACGGCCGCAACCTCTTCTCCATTAACTGATGGAGTAGTTTTTGCAATCGTTTGTAGCGAAGATTTTGCTATTAGACATGGCCTCAATCCAATCGCTAGAATAGTATCAACATCAGTCACCGCTTGCCCTCCCGAGTTAATGGGATTAGGTCCAATTGCTGCTACGCGTTTGTGTCTAGATCGAGCGGGTTGGTCGTTGGAAGAAGTTGAGATTTGGGAATTAAATGAAGCATTTTCTTCTCAAAGTTTAGCCTGCATCGATGAACTGGGCATTGATCCTAACAAGGTCAATGTAGATGGCGGAGCAATTTCACTGGGACACCCATTAGGTGCGTCTGGTGCTAGAATTACTTGTAAAGCCGCATCTCTATTGCAACGAACCAGCAAAAACAAGGCCATTGCTACAATGTGCATAGGTGGAGGGATGGGGATCGCAACAGCTTTGGAAAGGTATTGATTATTCTTCCTCCGTTGTATTAACTAGTAATCTGTCACAATTTGGACAGCGGTCCCGCGGACTTAGTAGACTAGGAATCACGGCTAACAGGCTTGAACAATGGGGGCACGAAGCATAGACTTCTTCGTTCCTGAGTGTTTTTGGAGAATCACTTCCTTGGTTATACCATTCCAAAAATCGAGGATGCCTAATTGTGGAAACACGTTTCCTAGTATTTCTGGCAAGCCAAATTACAAAAATTCCTTGAATAATTAGGAATATATCACCTGCCAAAATGGCGACTATTAGTTGGATGGACCCCACAATAAGGAAAACTACCGAAAGGGATTGCAACATGTTAGCAAATCTCAAATCGTAGCGATTATGCTTCCTAGCAAACCGTATGGTTAAGATAATTCCATAAAATATCAACAACACACCTATTCCGATAACTATTCCTTGAAAAAGTCCATTTCCGTTAAGTGAAATCGAACCAAATATTAGCCCAAGTATTAGAAGATCTAGGGCTCCAAATGTTGCCAATCTGCGTAACATGACTTGCAGGCCCGTGTTATCCACAGATGGTCGAATGTGTAGCCATCTAAGACTCAAACGGTCGGCGACGCACTCTTGAACGACATGCTACTCGTAGACATTGTGACGAAGGACACGGGTGTCGCGATTCGTAGCGATGCTTTGCTAGGAAAAAGAGTACTTTTGGCGATAACCGGAGGCATCGCGGCAGTTGAATCAGTCAGATTAGCTAGGGAATTGCGTAGGCATCAAGCGGATTTAACAGTCATCATGAGCCAGGAAGCAACGAAAATCATCACGCCACTCGCAGTAAGTTGGGGCTCCGATACCGTTGTCCACGAAGGTTGGAGTAGTGAAATGTCGCAATTAGAGGAGTTTGATGTGACATTAATTGCTCCAGCCACTCGAAACACTATCTCTAAGCATATTCACGGTATAATGGATTCACCAGTGATGATGGCTTTGTCAGCAAGTCGAGGTCGTGGCTCGAAATTGTGTTTTGTTCCTTCCATGCACGTCGATTTATTCGATGATCCAGTTACTTCTGAACTCCTTGATTTGTTAATTAAGGAAGGAAGTCATATTATTTCCAATCGGGTTGACGAAGGGAAATTGAAACAACCAGATCCAATCTCTATTGTGGCTGAAGTATGTCATATTGCTAATTCCTCTAGTTCCTCCAAAACTGTAGCGATTACAATGGGAGCTAATAGAGCCCCAATCGATGCTGTAAGAGCAATTCAAAATGCATCTTCAGGTAGAACTGGTTGGATGATTGCAGAATATCTTCATCGTATGGGTCACGATGTTATTTGTATCTCAGGAAAAACCTCGGCATCACCATCATTCGAATTGCCAAATGTTCTGAGAGACGGATCTCCCGACGGTATGCTCCAATTGTGTAAGCAAATTGCAGAAAATAATCAACCAAATGTGTGGATTCACGCTGCAGCGGTATTGGATTATTTCACCGAGGCTGAAGCAGGGAAGAAACCCAGTGGAGAACAAAATTGGCAACTAAATCTTAGCCCAGGTAAGAAACACATTGCAGAGTTGAGGGGTTTAGTTGGAGACGCACTTCGCATCGGTTTCAAATTAGAATCTGACGTTGATGTACAAACTCTTATTGATAGATCTCAAGAACAAATACAACGATATGGTGTAAACGCTGTAGTCGCAAATATAATGGAAGAAATGAATCAACCTGATGAGTTGAGGGCGCGAATCATTCATGCCGATGGTAGGTTGGAAGAAATAGAAGATGATTTTTCCTTGGTTCAGTCCATCCACCGTATAATCTCCGGTGATTGAGGCCTTTGATAGCGTCACATTGAAGCGACTATCGCGAACGACGGTAAGCATGGCGAGCCCCGACAAGGCGAAGAGGGGAATTCCTCCAAAGGAGGATTTCAATATATGGTACCCCGCAATTGTTGAAATTGCCGACCTTGTTGACAAGAGGTATCCAATCAAAGGAATGGATGTATGGAAACCCTATGGTTGGAAAGCCATGACGCTAATTGATGGGCTTACCAGAGCAGAGATGGATCGTACAGGCCATGAAGAGTATAAATTTCCTCTTTTAGTGCCCGAAGATTTGTTGGATAAAGAAAACAAATTAGTTTCCTTGTTAAAGAAGGCAAGGAAAGAAGGAGTAGATCCAGAGGAACTGAGGCTCGATGAAGAGGATGCAGGTTTCAAGAAAGAAGTTTATTGGGTCAAACATGCAGGAGAAAACGAACTAGATTTACCCATGTTCCTGAGGCCAACTAGTGAAACTCCGATGTATACTATGTTTTCACTATGGGTCAGGTCTCATGGTGATTTACCATTAAAAACATTCCAAATTGTCAATACGTTCCGTTACGAAACAAAACAGACTCGATCCTTCATTAGAGTCAGAGAGATCCATTTCTTTGAGGCGCATACTGCTCACAAAGACCAAGCCGGTGCTGACGCCCAAATCGAAGAAGATGCCATTATAGTGCAAAATCTCTTACACGACCTTTGTTTTCCTGCGATTGTTTCCAAGAGACCAGTTTGGGACACCTTCCCTGGCGCATGGTTTTCTAATGCTGTCGACATTGTCATGCCTAATGGGCGCACCTTGCAAGTTGCTACCTATCATCACTACAAGGATCAATGGGCAAAGGCCTTTGACCTGAAATATGAGGATTCTCAAGGTCAAACACAGTTTTGTCACCAAACAACTTTCGGAATGTCCGAAAGGATGTTAGGAGCAGTAGTAGGGATGCATGGAGACGATGCAGGACTAATATTCCCTCCAAAGATTGCCCCAATTCAAGTCGTTCTAATGCCGGTTGCACAACATCTTGATGAGAACGTAATCCAGCAAGTCAACGAATTAGCTGAAATCTTGAAATCGGCTGGTTACAGAGTGAAGGTAGACGATAGAGATATCCGACCTGGAGCAAAACATTATGATTGGGAAATTAAAGGAGTTCCTCTTCGATTGGAATTAGGACCGAGAGATCTCAAATCCGGTCAGTTTGTATTGACTCAGAGGACGGGTGGAAAAAATAGTTATGATGTAAGCGATTTACTTTCCGTAATTTCAGAATCCTTACAGTCTACAGAAAGCGAGCTTAGGAGTAGGGCTGAGATTCACATGCAAAAATTGGTATGCGAATTCCCAGGAATTCAAGAAACTGACAAGGGTTGGGAGCTACTAAGTCCAATCGAAGATGGGAAAGTGTATGAGTTAGCCTTTGATGGCAATGATTCCGACGCCGAAGTCTTAGAGAAGGCCACGGGATTGACTTTCTTAGGAGATTGTGTTGATGTATACTCAGAACCTAGAAAATGCGTCGTTACCGGTAGAATGACAAATAGAAAGCAACACTTAGCAAGGATGTACTAGTTTTACTTCTTCCGCAAAGAGAATAAAATTAGTATTGATAGGATTAGAAATAATCCACCATCCACTAGGTCTAAATCCAGAGGTTCAGTCCAAGATTCAGGAGATTGATAATTCTTAATATCACTCAGAATTAATTTATCTTCACAATGGGTTTGACTATCTGGTGCATCGCATAGTGGTAGTACCGAACCAAAACCGACCGTCACGTTGGCTAGAAAAATCAACATCAAAACAAATGTTGGAATAAACAGACTCCACTTTCGTTTTTTCGGCACTACAATGATGGGTTCTGGAGGTGGAATTGGAATCGATGGCATTTGCACTTCATGTTTCGCATCGCCGTTTGGCTGGACTATGGACGCCGAAGGTCGTTCAGGAGCTTCAACTCCCATTTGCTCCAAAGCATCTCGGCCGTAAATCGATTCCGCCATTTCGTATAACTCTGGGTCATCCTCTAAACTCTCGGGGTCAACAGTTCCATCAAGGAGGTTCTTGATTTCATCCAGAGGTGTCACAATCTCACCCCCATTACCTACTATTCTTGAATCAAACCCAATAATGTGGAGATATATTTCCAAATTACAACAAAGTGCGAGCGGCGGATTCTATTGAGTTGACTGTCAATCCCACCAAGTCTAGCAATTCTTCACTTCCACCACTCTCTCCAAATCTGTCTCTTACCCCAATCTTGTGAATCTTTGTCGGGTTGTTTTCACTAAGATATTCGCTTACTGCCGAACCTAACCCGCCTATCACTGAATGGTCTTCAACTGTGACAATTCCAGAAACCTTAGTGGATAATTTATCGAGAAGTTCGGTATCTAGGGGTTTTATCGTATGCATGTCTATCACTGTTGCATTGATTCCATCATTACGTAAATTGTCAGCGGCTTGAAGAGCCTTATGGACCATCACTCCAATTGCGATTATCGCAACATCATTACCTTGTGTTAGCACAGATCCTTTACCAATTTCGAGGGATTTCACACTCTCCTCGGTGTAGATACGTGGCGTTTTATTTCTAGCCGTTCTTGTGTATGATGGGTGTTGATGATTCAGTAATTGTTCAGTAAGGGTTGTCGCTGATAGGTCATCACTTGGGTGAATAACAGTCATCCCGGGTATTGTTCTGTATAGTGCTAAATCTTCGATAGATTGCGCACTACTTCCGTCGGTTCCAGTATGAATCCCTCCATGGCTTCCACAAATATGTGCGACGAGACCAGGTCGAGCTAAACCATTCCTTACTTGTTCAAACGCTCTCTCAGTGAAGATAGCAAAGGTGCTAGCAAATGGTACCTTTCCACAGGATGCTAATCCTGCCGCTACTAGTACCATATTCTGTTCTGCTATCCCCAAGGAAATCGTCCTCTCTGGGTATATTTCTCGAAATAGGCAAGACTTGGTAGATTTACCCAAATCGGCCTCTATCACAACAACTCTGGGGTCCTCTGCTAAGTTCAGTAAAGCTGCCCCATATCCATCACGACTTGCACCACCAGTGGATGGCCCACTCATACTAACTCCTCCATCGCTTTCTGCAGTTCCTCATCATTAGGTGCCTTTCCGTGGAACGAAGGGTTGTTTTCCATGAAGGATACTCCTTTCCCCTTCACAGTATGTGCTACTATCGCACATGGTCCGGGTGTTTCTAATGACCATTGAAGAGCATCTACAATGTGAGACATATCGTGCCCATCTATTTCCTTTACACTCCATCCAAAAGATTCGACTTTAGCAGCGATGTCGCCTATTTCCATTTGTACGTTTACGAAGTCATCATTTTGAATGCGATTTCTGTCAATAATTACGTGTAAATTATCTAGATTATGATAACTGGCTGCCATGAAAGCTTCCCACACCTGTCCTTCTTGAGTTTCGCCATCACCTAACATGACCCACGTTTGGAAATTTAATCTATCCAACTTGGCTGCAAATGCTGTTCCTATGCCAAAGGAGAGCCCCATGCCTAGACTGCCGGCTGAAAAGTCCACTCCATCGGTCCATTTCATATCAACATGGCCTTGACAAACAGAACCCAAAGTTCTGAATCCGTCTAAATCTGATTGTTGTAGGAAATTGTATTCTTTCAATATTGCATATACGGCGGGAGATGCATGCCCCTTACTCATAATGAATCGATCTCTATTCGGTGAACTTGGATTACTCGAATCTATCTTCATTTGAGTTCCATACAGGCCGACAATCAAATCGATTGCAGAGAGGGAACCACCAGGGTGCCCCGCTCCTGCTTTGTGAATCATATCTACAATTGACCTACGACATTGTTTGGCCGTATTCTCTAGACTTGCTACAGATTGACCGCCGTCTTCCACGATGGTTGCTAATGAGAAGGGCCTTTGATGATTTCCAGACTAAAGTTTTCATCAAATTATAGATGGATTGAATATGGGGAATATTTTGGAGTAACTTGTGAACAGGCCAATGCTTGAGACTGCAGCGCCGTTGGGTGGCAGAAAGGATTGGAAACAGGTTCTGAATTCGATGCCTATTCCCGAGGCAGTTTCTTCTAATCCAGTTCTACTTGAAGCGCTAGAGAAGTTAATTGATACTGGTCGAATCGAACGTAATTTAGCTCTAAATATCTATGCAGAATCCGACATAAATGCTGTTTTCTGTTTAGCAAATATGGTCAAAAAGGCTAGATTTGATAATCAAATCTTCTTTAACCAAAATTTGCATGTAAATACTACAAACATTTGTATCTTAGCTTGTAGATTTTGCGCATTTCGAAAAGGCCCTCGACATGCAGAAGCCTACGAACTAAGTATAGAGGAATACTTGCATAGGATTGAACCATACTCTGAAAGTATAGACGAAGTCCATTCTGTAGGTGGTTTACACCCGACGTGGACTATAGATCACTATCAAGAGTTGTATCGAAATGCAAAAAACAAATTTCCTCACATACACATAAAATCCCTTACAGCTGTAGAAATTAAACACCTAGCTAAGAGGTCAAATCAGACAATTCCAAAAACATTAGAGATTCTATATTCCTCTGGTTTAGATTCGATTCCAGGAGGAGGGGCTGAAATTCTAGTCGACAATATACGGGATAGAATTTGTCGTGGCAAAGAATCTAGTGCAGAATACTTGGAAATCCACCGAGAGGCTCACAAACTAGGTATTCCGACAAACTGTACTATGTTATTTGGAACAATCGAATCTATTGGAGACAGAATTACTCATCTTGAATTACTAAGGGAATTACAAGACGAAACTGGTGGATTTCAGTGCTTTGTACCATACCCATTTTTGCCCGATTTCAGCAGACTCCCCGAAGCTCAATTAGCTACATCAAATGAAATCCTTAGAACAATTGCCATATCTCGCTTGATGTTAGATAACATTCCTCATATCAAGGCCTACCGAATGAATATAGGAGATGCAAATGCACAGCTGGCATTAGTTGCCGGCGCTGATGATATTGATGGAACTGTAGGTCACGAGGAGATTATGCAATCAGCCGGTAGTACAACCCCATTGGACACTCAGGCAGAAGATCTGATTAAGCTAATTCGCGAAACTAATCAATTGCCCGTGAGGCGTAATTCAATTTATTCAAAATTTGAAATTCCCCTTCCCAAAAAACAGGAGTATAATTCCCTGCCTTTAGTGACTTAGGGTGAAGAGGATGTCGTGGACTAGTGTTGTTGGAAGGGTGGCGTTTGCTAATTGCGACCCCTTGTTTTTTGGTCTTGATGAACGTTGGTCAATATTGTCCGCCCCGCCAGCATGGTTAACCGGGCATGTATTGCGAAGGGATTGCTTAACCGCCCCCATCCCAACTGCAGATTTCGCTAAACATCAAGACGATCTCATGTTATTACCTGACCTTGGAATTGTAGCCATGGGTGCCGTCGGCTCTGTAATTCTGTTTGGGACCAGAAATATCGATCAAATGCGAGATATCGCCTTACCTTCAGATTCGTCTACTTCTAAAGTACTACTTCGATGGTTGTTAAAACATAGAGGATTAGATCCTAAGTGTGTAGAAACAGGTCCTGATTTGACATCTATGCTGGAAAGATGTGATGGTGCTTTGTTAATTGGAGATCGAGCATTATCATCCGCTGAAAATTACCCAGAATTAGTATCATTAGATTTAGGCGGAGAATGGACCAAAGTCACAGGTTTACCGATGGTTTTTGGTGTATTTGCTTGCAGAAGAGATGCACCCATTGAAGAAATCACCTCAATTCATCGAGACTTATTGAATAATTACAAAGAGTTCAATACCAATCCAGTGCGGAAAACGGAGGTAATCACTAATTCGTCAAATGCAACAGGCATTGACGATGAAAGAATGGCTCACTATTTCGACAATGAAGTGCGAAACACCCTCGATTCGACCTCCACTGAAGGGTTGATTTTGTTCTTGAAAGAGGTTTGTCAACTGACGGAAAGCCCTACTTGGGTCGATATAGCCTGATTAGTCTGAGTAATCCAACCTTTTACTCGCTACCCATTCTAGTAGGTCTAGTGCGACCTCACATGATTCAGCAATAACAACTTGATCATCATCGACAAAACGTTCCAATACAGACAAGGCGGTTCTATCACCAATCGCACCTAATGCTTCAGCGGCTTCATGTCGGACCATCACATCCTCCTCCTTATCTTCTAACCTCTCTATCAAATGAGGAACTGCATGAGAATCTTGCATTTGCCCCATGACATATGCGATTTCGTGTTTCAATAATGCGGATTGCGAGCTGTATGCAGCAGCCAATGCATCAACAGAATCCTTCCCACCGATGTTTCGTAAGGCAAACAATGCCCTCATCCTTTGGAACATTTTTTCTTCTTCATCGCAGAGTATTTTTCGTAAGTCAACCACACTTCTTTCAGCACTAGGCGGTGCAGGATCAACTGAGTCAAACTCTGATCTCTCAGGTATACTATCATTCAAAACTATCCTCTCCAATAAATTCAATCGATTCAGTATCTATATTTTCATCAATCATGCCAATTCTTTGCCCTTCTTTGAGAAATAACCTTACTGCCTTCCTTCCTTCTTCCCCATAGTCTAGTGTTCGAGAGTTGACATACATTTGGACAAATTCTCTATTTGTATCATCATCAATACCTCTTCCCCATAATTTAGCGAATTCTAAAGCAGTTTCTGGATTGTGTAATGAATGTTCAATCGATTTTTTTACATCACTAGCTAGAGTATTACAGAGATCAATCCCCAAATCTCTTCTGACAACATTCCCTCCCAATGGCAATGGTAGACCTGTTTTCTCGTTCCACCAAACTCCTAAATCTAGAATCAAGAATACCCCTTCGTCCTTCCATGTTAATTGGCCTTCATGGATAATCAATCCCACATCATATTTCCCTTCTGCTACGGCAGGTAGTATTTCGTCGAAGGGTAAAACCTCGACATCGACATCTCCCCAAGCCAGTTTCAATGCTAAGTAGGCAGAAGTGTCTAATCCTGGAATTGCAATAGTTAGGGATTTCGCATCTTCAATGGAAAATTGTTGGTTAGCAATTAACATTGGACCGTACCCCTCTCCCATCGAGGCTCCACAATTCATTAGCACATATTTTTCAATAATTTTTGGGAATGAATGAATACTCACTGCCGAAATCTCAAATTCACTTTTTAGGGCCTTTTCGTTCAATGTTTGAATATCCAATAAAACATGCTCGTAATGTCTTCCCTCAGTTTCGATAGAACCGGTTGTAAGAGCGTGGAACATGAATGCATCATCGGGATCGGGAGAATGGCCAATGCGTATGCGGATATCCTCGGAATCCATGTCATTCGGCATCTCCATCTACTAAAAAATCGCTTGTATTCAACAATCAGATTCTAGGCAAGTATCAAGAAGCAATTACTAGTGCCAATAGATATGCCCGACCCTTCCAAACTCTCTACAGCATCCGGGCAATTAGGACCTGTTTGCGCAGTTACTGGTAAAGCTCTAACTTTTGGTGAGGCCATCGTACTAGATGGTGAATATTTGTGTATGGAAGCGTACATTGCAAAAACCGGAGCAGCCCCGTCTACAGAAGGAAAAGAAGTACAAGATCTCAATCTCGACTGAAATACTTGAATCGTTGAGTTCATCAGCCTCCCTCGTTTTCCTTTTACTATGTCCGAGGGATGGAGTAGGTTCGCGCTTCGTTTCTCTAGGTATTATGCCGGCTTATCTCCAAATGATATTTGGACGCCTCCGAGATTACGCAACAGAGAATGGATGTTTATTCAATGGGGCGACAAACCCGTCGACAGGCATCGTGGTTTTTCGTCAGAAGATTCGCTATTAGCATATTTACAACAAAGAGGTCCCCATTCCTCATTCCATAGCACTGCCTATTATCGTAAACCTATGGAAAGGAAAATGGCCGACAAAGAGTGGTTGGGAGCTGACTTAATTTTCGATTTGGACGGGGATCATTTGCCAGGAGTTTCGGATGCTGATTTTCCCTCTATGATTTCTTTAATCCAAGAACAAGCTTGGAGTCTTTGGAACGATTTTCTTGAACCGGAATTCAACATGAAAAGAGAATTCGCTCAATTTACATTTTCCGGTCATCGAGGTTTTCACATTCATGTAAGGGATCCATCATTGATGGGCTTGGATTCTAATGCGAGGAGAGAAATTGTTTCATACATTAGAGGAGAAGGTTTGGAAGTGAACGCAATACTTTCCGGACAAAAGAGTGGTTGGAGAGATAGGATAGAAGTTGGAACCCAGAGTGTTTTGGATAAGTTGACCTCAATTGCCCAAAATAATTCACAATCCAATCAGTTCCTCGATGAATTTCATGGACTATTGAATACAACTACATTCAATGGGCCCAAACGTGGAGTTAGTAAGAATAGAATCAAATCTTTGGCTGAATCAGTCTTATTGGAAGAACGGATTGAAAGATTGAGGGAAGATCACAATTTGGCAGTCTTTGGTAAAGAAACAGGAATATTTTGGGAATTGGTAAAACACGACAAATCCGTAGTTTTGGGTACAGCAGGGGAAACTGACGAAAATGTCACTGTGGACATAAAACGAGTAATTCGTCATTTAGGTAGCCTTCATGGTAAGTGTGGACTCAGAGTCACAGAAGTTCCGTTCGATAGATTAGACCCAGATGGGTCAAATTCCTTTGATCCATTAGTGGAAGCTGTAGCATTTAGCGGAGAAAAAACCAGTCGTGTTCAATTGCTTAGGGATGATGTAACGGCTAGTTTAGAAGGGAGGGAAATTTCGGGCTCTACAGGTGAAATTTTCGATGTTAGTGAAGCGATGTCTACATTTTTGTGCCTCAAAGGGTGGGCTCAAAGAGTAACACCCTGACTAAACGAAATATCACTCTAGGCCACAGAATGTTGAATAGTGGGTTCGGTAGACCTTGGTTCGCTGGGGTGTAGCCTTGTCCGATGCAGACGATGAAACAAAGGAAGAACTCCCCCTCCCTCCTCCACCCCCTGGATTGACAATTCCGCCACCACAACCATCAGAATCAGACATGGAATTACCAGATTTACCCCCCCTCCCGACACCACCTCCTCCTGGCATTACGCTTCCCGATCAATCTAATAATCAAAACATTGAATCTGAACATGAAGATACCGACGACGATTTCAAGTCTGCTTGGGCTAGACGCAAACAAGAAAACCCCTCCTTGTCGTCTGAGACAAGAGATCAAATGTATGGACATATAGATAGAATTGCGACCGGAGAAGTAGGAACTCTTCTTGATAGATTTTCTGATAGATTTGGTTCCGAGCTTGATAGGGAAATCATAGTTCTTCGAAAGAAACAACAACAAGAAATGCGCGACATCAAACCTACAGTCGAATTAATTTCTGCCCCTGATTCAGAATTTGAAGAGCAAGTTGAAGATACACCTAGTGAATTAGAAAATGGTTCCGAAGATGAAGAAGATAATCTAGATCTATTCGGCGAATTTTTCTCTGTAGTTAATGACCTGTTGGGGAATATGCCGGACGAATTTGTAAACGACTTCATCGAATCTGACAATTTCACATTATTCCAAACAGTTGGTAATGACCCAATGCAAACCGATGAAGCGCAACGGAAAGAGTTCTTTAGCATGATAAATCGCGTTTTAGGGGATTTACCAGACGACAAGATAAATGAATTTGTCCAATCCCCGGGGTTTGTTGTTTTCCAATCGATGGGTGAAGTTTACGGCGATTAAGTAAATAATTTGATGAGTTGAAATTATGGGATTATTAGAAAAAGCCAGTAACATCGATGCTGAAGAAAATACACCTGAAACTAAGATTGTAAAACCCAAGGAAGAAATTCCTAAAGAAACCCCTGTGAAGAAACCAAAAAAGGCGGCTAAAAAGGCCAAGAAAACAAGGCCGAAAAAGGAAAAGAAACCAAGAGCTCCAAGGGTAAAGAAAGAGATTCCCGAGGGATTTGAACCCGCCACCAGAGGTCAGAGGATTACGCGTAGAATTTTTGATTTCGCTATTAGTTATGGGTGGACTGTACCATTACTAGCAATTTCTGCATGGGGTTCATATTTCAATCCCACAATTTTTGTAATTCTCGGTCTCGGCCTAATTTGCTTCAATCTAGGATTTATGCCTAATTACGCCGGCAAAAGAACTGTCGGTAATTGGATAAGCCGAACTCGATACGTCAACACAAGAGGGGAATCACCATTAGCAATCTATCTAACAATCAAGGGATTGACTACAATTTTTGTACTATATGGCATATTTTCATTGTTGGTGGTCACGGCAAATGGTTCCCTTGGGAATAGTACCGTCGGACAGGTATTTTACGCAATTGGCTTCCTTTGTTTGATACCTCCCCTGGTGGATTACATCATGTACAGGCTGAGGGGTGATTTGGGCCTTTGGGATACATTGTTCGGTGGAGTATGGCTTGTTAGAACTACAAAGTCTACTGAGGCAAAGGGATGGCTTAAGAGATTGGAGAGCGTTAGTGATTGGACCGAATCCAAGGGATTCCTTGATGAACAAGAGTCAACGGATTAATCTCACTCTTCACTATCGGAATGCCTCATCATGGCCAACTCTCGTAGATCTTCCCTTGCTACGCCTTCTTCTATAGCAACTTGATCTTCTTCGTCAACGATTTCCACACCGAGTAATGTTTCTATTACGTCTTCCATTGTAACCAACCCCACTGTTCCACCAAATTCATCCCTCACAATCATAATCTGGGATTTATTTTCCAATAGAATATCCAAGGCTTTGTCAACCGAATCATCGTACCTGCAAGTCACTGCTTGTCTTGAGATGTCGACCATCTTCGTATCGAATTCGTCAGCTGCTGCTCTGCGGAGGATTTCACTTCGAAGTACTAAACCCCGAATTTTGTCTATATCTCCATCTACTACAGGCATACGACCATAGACCATGATTGGGATTCTTTCCATAACATCCCGTATAGTTTCGTCAGCTAAGACGGAAATTACCACTACTCTAGGTGTCATAATTGTTTGAACTTCAATGTCTCTCAATCGGAGCAGGTTTTGGATTACTGCTTCTTCATCCTCTTCAATAATATCTGACTCCTCAGCTATGTCAGCTAGGACTGACAATTCGTCTCTAGTTACAGTTTCAGTTTCGACAGCTGGCAACATCTTTCGTATCATTTCAACGGGTCTAACGATTATCCATGATAATATGATTAATGATTTGAGGAGGTAACCAGACGAAACTGTCAACTTACGCCAGTATAATGTCCCGATAGTTTTCGGTAGGATTTCCGAAAATAGTAACACACCTAGTGTCAATAATGCAGATGCTATACCCATAATAAAATCCAATTCATCATCGTTTGCGTAAATTTTCGCAACCTCTGCGCCCACGCCTAGTGCTCCAACAGTATGTGCTATTGTATTGAGTGTTAGAATAGCTGTAAGTGGCCTTTCGGGATCATCCTTGTAACCTATCCACAAATTACTAGTTTTTGGATGAGTTTCTGACATACTTAATACGTGGCCGCGTGTTGTTGAAAGTAATACAGCTTCTAGTATGCTGCAAAGAAATGAAACGCCTATTGCAAGTACGGCGTAAGCGGCTAACAAAGTCCATGGATTCAAGGGTTTATCACCTCTGGATTCCGATTAGAATCCTGATTGAGAAAGGTACGCAGTGTGTCACAGCAATACGTGCTCCGGAACTGGTCGGAGCGACGCAGACATAAATATGATGTTGTCCGACAGAGTAACATCCTTGAGAGGAATGCGAGGCGTTTGTTTGGAATATACGACAATATTCATGGCTTGGCCTTATGCAAATGGTCCACTACACCTTGGCCATGTTGCTGGCAATTCTCTTCCAGCCGATATTCAATACAAATACGAAAGGGCTAGGGGTCGTAGAGTTTTGATGTGTAGTGGGTCTGATGAACATGGTACACCGATTACCGTTACAGCAGAGGATGAAGGAGTAACCCCTCAGGAAATAGTAGACAAATTCCATGCCATAAATTCTGAAGCACTAGAAAAATTAGGTTGCTCCTGGCACAATAATATTGATTCTAGAGGCGTAGAATTTGGAGGAGCATTATACAATAGAACATCCGATATCCGTCATAAAGAGATTGTTCAAGAAGTATTTTTGGAATTATTCAATAATGATTTATTGACACAGGAAACTATGCAACAATATTGCGAAATTTCAAAGGATGGAAAGATCAAGTTCCTGCCGGACAGATACGTAATCGGCACCTGTCCAAATTGTAAAAATGAAGATGCGAGGGGAGATCAATGCGACGCTTGTGGTTCTACATATGAAGCAAATGAATTAGATTCGCCGCGGTCGAAATCGAATCCTCAAACCGAAATAGAAGTTAGAGATACAGAACACTTGTTTTACAGATTAGATAAGTTTCAAACCGAATTAGAGAGACATGCTTCCTCGAGACAAAAGGTATGGAAATCTAATGTTAGGGCAATGACACAGAATTGGTTGAATATGGGTCTTCGACCTAGAGCTGTGACACGAGATTTAGATTGGGGGATTGATGTTCCAATAGACGACGAAGAATGGCATTCTAAACGAATATACGTGTGGTTTGAAGCCGTTCAAGGGTACTTCACTTGTGCACAGATATGGTCAGAACGATATGCCATGAATCATCCGGATTCTAACAAAGCCTGGGAAAATTGGTGGATTAAAAAAGACGGTCAATCCTTGAAACATCTGTATTTCATGGGAAAGGATAACATCCCATTTCATACAATAATTTGGCCAGCGATAATTATGGGTCTAAATCGCTCGAGAGAGAAATCTCAGCAATTACATCTAGAGGATAATGTTCCTGCGAATGAATATCTGATGCTTCAAGGAGGGCAATTTAGTAAATCCAGAAAACACGGTATATGGTTACCCGCATTTTTGCAACGTTACGATGCTGATTCATTGAGGTATTATTTGACAATCAATATGCCAGAGGGTCATGATACCGACTTTCGTTGGGAAGATTTCGTTGAGCGGGTTAACAACGAATTAATTGGAAATTATGGTAATTTTGTACATCGAGTGATGACATTGACTCATCGATTAGCCGATGGTGATTCAAATCCTCTGATACCGTTTGACATTTCTGAAAAACATACGGATTTTAATAATCACATTGCTGAATGTATTTCTGGTGCTATTTCGTCTATGGAAAGGCAACGTTTCAAAGAGGCTCTGCGTCACATAATGAACATCTCCCAAGCAGGAAATGCCTATCTTCAACAAGCAGAGCCTTGGGCGTACATCAATGCAGATGATTCAGAAGAACGGAAGATATCTCTCAATGCCCTAGCTGCCTGCTGGAGGGCCTGTAGAGCGCTAGCTATTCTGACATCCGTATTCCTCCCATTCCAAGCAGAGAAACTTTGGATTCAACTGGGTGAGAAGGGATCTGCGTGTGATCAAATTTGGGATAATGCCCATGATTTACACTCGCCTCTCAATTGGTCAGGAAACAAACCAAAAGCACTGTTTTCTAGATTAGAATTAGATGAAATACTCAAGAGTGAGGCCAGTATAGCAGAACCAACAGAGGAGGAGGGGTCATACATCGATTTTGAGGATTTTATGAAAGTAGAAATGAAAACTGGAATAATATTGAAGGTGGAAAATCATCCTAATGCGGACAAACTGTATGTCGTAACAATAGAAGATGGACCCGATTCAAAAAGAACTGTTTGTGCAGGCCTGAAGTCTCATTATTCAGTAGACGAATTGGTCGGAAAATCAGTTGTCTTTGTCGCCAACCTCAAACCACGGAAACTGCGTGGAATTCTATCAGAAGGCATGATGCTAGCCGCCGAAGACAGGGATGGAAAGGTGACACTATTGACAACCGATACAGACATCGACTCGGGTTCAGGGATTAGATGAGTCAGAGTTTTTCGGTTCATCGAAAAATTCCCATTGTACTTCCGCCAATTCGACATTTGTATTCGCATTGGAATATGCTTCCAGAGGCAACTCATTTAGTCGAAGGAATTCTTCAGCGAATTTGAATGGTTTCAATATCTTTCTTGCTTGCTCCCACCTATCGAACACTACTAGGCTTACAGCGAAGGCTTCGACATTAGATAATCTGCCAGGTTTACCCCAAGATATGGGGTTGGCTGCCAATACCACTGGTAATGTCCTGCCATCTAAGTTTGTGTTCTTGTACAATAAATTGAGTGAATTATCGATTTCTTTCCAAGAACAATCCAATCCAACAATTGATGCCCCACGATCTATGGATGTCTTATCGTCGGGCCCAATTAATTTGCCAGACAGCGGGTCCAATAATACTCCTCTTCGGGGAGATTTCCTAAGGTCTGTGTGTAAAACACAGTCGCCATATTTTGCCATTTTTCGACTAGTACACTTTTTTGGATCATCTTGGTCCAAATGTATCACATGCAGAGGGATTTCATTCAACTTATTCCCTCCGGGAAAATAGGTCGTCATATGCATCTCCGATTGTCATATTTCTACTACCAATAGTCGTAGCAGCTCGTGTATTTGCAGGCTCTGAGGCAATGAATAATTCTATGTCCAACACCTTCTCAATTTTTTTGATTAATGCATCAGTAGGGCGATTTCCATTCTCGGTTCTTTGGACGATATTCAATCTCTCATTCATCCTTCGAGCAAACTCCCTTTGGTCCCAACCTTTCTCCTCTCTCCCTCCCCTGATTCTCTTATGGAAGTCCGGCGCTAATTCTTTCTCAGCTTTTGACATAATATTGCCAGTCGATATTTTTGTTTTGGGAATATTTTGTTTTGTTGGATTGGTGTTGACCGATATATTAGGCTTAGGCAATCCTAGCTTATCTATACAACGAATACAGGCATCAACATGTGTGCCAGAAGTGGATGTTTTGTACGTTGATACTTGATCGGTTCCACACAGTTCACAAGTGCCCATGGTTGACGGAAGTCGTTGGTAGTCATCATATCTTCGTGTCGGAAAAGTCAAAACAAATTCAGCTTTACACAATATGATGAGCTCTGATTCTGGGGTTGAAGATAGGGCGAATGTCCAACCTAATCCCAGTTTGGGTGAATTGCGTAAACTCGTCACTGAACTAACGAAGAATTCTCAGGAATTGTTGACAGAGAAGTTGTTTCTCGAGAATGAGGTCAATCAACTAAAGAAAAGAGTAAGTAGATTGGATGATGAAATACGGGTCCTGAAAGAACCTCCATTTATTGTCGGTTATATCCAAGATATTTTCGATAACGAAGCAATCGTTAGGAGTTCTAATGGAACTATTTTCCAAGTATCTGTTAACTCTCGTATTGACAGAGAACTCTTGAAACCCGGAGCGAGAGTGTCTATGAATCAGGATACTTTGGCGATTATCGAAGTTCTGAGTGATGGATGGGATCCACTTGTATCCACAAGTGAAATTCTTGAAAAACCTACCACAACATTCGATGATATTGGCGGTATGGAAGAGGAAATTTACGCTATCCGCCAAGCAATAGAATTACCTCTAGTCAAACCTGAAGCATTCCTAAACA
The DNA here is from genome assembly GCA_964556195.1 of uncultured Candidatus Poseidoniales archaeon. Taxonomy (GTDB): domain Archaea; phylum Thermoplasmatota; class Poseidoniia; order Poseidoniales; family Thalassarchaeaceae; genus MGIIb-O1. Next base: position 38,725 of record CAZKVK010000005.1, on the reverse strand, counting down.
TGGGTCTCAGTCCTCCTAAGGGAGTATTGTTAACCGGGCCCCCGGGAACTGGGAAAACAATGTTAGCTAGAGCCATTGCCAACTCAACCTCTGCAACATTTCTTGGTATTGTTGGCTCCGAACTAGCTCAAAAATACATAGGAGAAGGAGGCCGCCTTGTAAGGGAATTATTCGAACTAGCAAACGAAAAAACCCCTGCAATAATTTTCATTGATGAAATTGATTCCATTGGTTCTAAGCGACTGGACTCCTCTACATCTGGTGACAGGGAAGTGCAACGAACTTTAATGCAATTACTGGCGGAAATGGATGGTTTTGAATCGACGGATTCGGTCAAACTCATAGCCGCTACCAATCGTCCGGAATTGTTAGACAAAGCACTTCTCAGACCAGGCCGATTCGATCGCATAATTGAAATTGGTTTACCAGATGTAGAGGGGAGATTGGAAATTCTCAAAATCCTAACCAATGAAATGCCTTTGAATAGGGGGGTAGATTTGAAGAATTTTGCTAACAAAACTGAAGGCTATAGTGGAGCAGAATTGAAGGCCTTGATTATGGAAGCAGGTATGAATGCGATTGGTGATGAGAGAGAATCTGTAAACAATGGCGACATTAATCATGCATATTCAGTGATTGAAGAAAATCGGAAAGACCCCCTCAGAAGCAATCACGAAGGACTGTATGGTTGAGGATAAGCCTCATCAACAGTCGATTATTCATGCGAGTCGATGACTGCCCGTTTGGTGGAATGCGTACCCAACTTCAGTGAGGGAAAAGACCGTTCAATCATTGACGCTATAGTTCAACCAATCATAGATAACGATTCAGTTGTATTGCTGGATATTGACATGGGTAGTGACTTTAATCGCACAGTGGTCACTATGGTAGGAGAGCCGGAAGCAGTATTGCAGACAGCAGTCCAATGTACTGGAATTGCTCTCGATCTAATAGACATGAGGAAGCATTCTGGCGAACACGCAAGGATGGGCGCAGTAGATGTTGTTCCTTTCATACCAATTGCAGAAGTAAGTATGACTGATTGCGTAGAATTATCCAATAGGTTCGGATCGATTGTCGCCACACAATATTCTCTACCAGTGTATCTTTATGCTCATTCTGCTAGGTCAACTCAAAGGGTAAGGCTTCCTGATATTCGCAAGGGAGAATATGAAGGATTGGAAAATAAGATAATCTCAGATGAATGGACTCCGGATTTTGGTCCTGCAGAATTCAAACCCACCATGGGAGCCACTGCGACTGGTGCTAGAAATCTGTTAATTGCTTACAATGTAAATCTTAACACATCCGACAAGTCACTGGCTAACTCTATTGCATCGAAAATTCGAACTAGTGGTTCTGTTGTTAAGGATCCGAGTGGCAATACAGTACGAGATAGTGATGGAAAACCACGCAGAATTCCTGGGATGTACCGCGAGCTACAAGCAGCAGGATGGATGTACGACGAAAATACCGCTCAGGTTTCCATGAATTTACTGGATTATTCGGTTACTGGATTGCACGAAGTTACAGATGCAATCAAACAAGAGGCAAACAAATTGGGATTAGAGGCAATAGCTGGTGAGTTGGTGGGCTTGGTGCCACTTCAAGCAATTATAAAGGCCGGAGAACACTATAGCGATACAGGTGTTGAAGAAATAGATTCGTTAGTAAAATACGCAATTAAAGGGCTAATGTTAGACAAATTGGAGGCTTTTGACCCACACGAGAATATTATCGAATGGGCGATAGAGAGGAAAAAACATGAATGATGGATATCTGGAGATTTTGAATTCAATTGCATCTTCTAGCCCCACTCCAGGAGGAGGGTCTGTCGCAGCGTTGAGTCTAGCTCATGCCCACTCACTCGCAATCATGGTCTCTCGTTTGACAATAAAGAGTGACAAGTGGATTGATGGCCATGAAGTTGCTAATCGAATTATATCTCACTCAGATAATCGAATTACGGACTCAATTTCTCTGGCCGATAAAGATGCGCTGGCTTTTGATGAGGTAATGGCAGCATATAGATTACCAAAAGATGAAGGTAACATAAATGCTAGGTCGGAGGCAATTCGCAACGCTACAATAGAAGCAGCTTTGGCCCCCTTGGAGACAATAAAATCAAGTCTAGTTTTGCTCTTGGATTTGAAGGAACTATCACACGCTTGTAACGCTAATGCCCTTACCGACCTAGCTGCAGCTGCGGAACTGGCTCATTCAGCGGCAAAGATTGCTGAATTTAACGTAAAAATCAATTTAGATTATCTCAATGGAGATGATGTTGATTCAATCAAAAATGAAACTCATAATACTATTCGGGATTGCGAAAATACAATGCTTGACATATCTACAACTTACACCAATAGATTAGGTTGGTGACTCTATGATAGATTTCACTCAAGGTATACCAAATGAATTACCACAGAGGAGGTCTTTGGATGCTTCCGTGCCTCATGCACCCAATAGACCACAAGTACTTGATAAATCTGAAAAAATGTTAGCAATATCGAACGCATTAAGATATTTTCCTAGGAAATGGCATGAAGAGTTAGGAGGAGAATTTCTACGAGAGTTGGAAGATTTTGGTCACATCTACATGCACAGATTCAGACCGGAATATCCAATGCACGCCCGACCTATTTCCGAGTACAATGCGAAATGTAAATCAGCCGCTGCAATTATGTTAATGATCCAAAACAACCTAGACCCAAAAGTTGCTCAATTTCCACATGAATTGGTAACCTACGGCACGAACGGCTCAGTATTCCAAAACTGGGCTCAATATTTACTTACGATGAAATATTTGGCTACTATGAACGAAGAACAAACTCTTGTCATGTATTCAGGACATCCGTTAGGTTTGTTTCCATCATCCAAGGATTCACCGCTTGCTATAGTAACTAATGGAATGGTAATTCCAAACTATTCAACACAGGAAGATTACGAAAAAATGAATGCCCTAGGTGTATCTCAATATGGACAAATGACTGCTGGTTCATACATGTATATCGGACCACAAGGAATTGTACACGGCACAACAATTACCATCCTTAATGCCGCCAGAAAATATCTCAACATTCCAGAAAATTCGGATTTAGGTGGGGTGTTGTACGTTACTTCCGGTTTAGGGGGTATGTCGGGGGCCCAAGCAAAGGCGGCCGTAATTGCTGGAGCGGTGTGTATCATTGCCGAGATTGACCCTGTGGCGGCTAATAAGCGCCATGAACAAGGGTGGTTAAGTGAGTTGTATGAGGACCTGGATAAGGTGACTATCCGAGCATCCCAAGCGATAGAAAATATGGAAGCAATTTCAATTGGCTACCTAGGTAATGTCGTAGATCTATTAGAACATCTCGTTGAATACAATCTAACTCCCGAATTGGCCAGTGACCAAACTAGCCTCCACAACCCTTGGTTAGGTGGGTATATGCCTGTGGGAATTGGTTTCGAAGAAGGTAGGAACTTGTTAATGACCAATCCTAAAATATTCAAAGAAGAAGTTAAAAAAACACTTAGAAGACACGTAGATTGTATCAACGAATTGTGCAGCCGTGGAACGGTGTTCTGGGATTATGGTAATGCGTTCCTATTGGAATCTAGTAGAGCTGGGGCAGACATAGTGAAAGATGATGGTTCTTTCAAATATCCTTCTTATGTTGAGAATATTATGGGCCCTATGTGCTTCGATTATGGCTTTGGTCCGTTTCGTTGGGTTTGTACGTCGGGAGAAGTAAACGACCTCAAAATTACTGATGAAATCGCTTCTAGTGTTTTACGCAAACTAGCGAAAAAATGTTCATCACAAATTAAAACACAATATGAGGATAATATCCGTTGGATAGAGGAAGCGGAGAAACACGATTTGGTTGTCGGCAGTAAAGCTAGAATTTTATACGCTGACGAGAAAGGAAGGACTGAAATTGCGCAGGAGTTCAACCGTGCTATAGCGGCAGGTAAGATTAGTGCCCCAATTGTATTAGGTAGAGATCATCATGACGTAGGGGGTACAGACAGTCCCTACAGAGAGACTGCCAATATCAAAGATGGTTCCATGTTCACTGCCGATATGGCAATCCACAACTTCGTCGGCGACTCCTTTAGAGGAGCTACTTGGACTAGTCTGCATAATGGCGGTGGAGTTGGTTGGGGAGAGGTAATCAACGGTGGCTTCGGCCTATACATAGATGGAACAAAAGATTCTGAGAAACGAATTGATTCGATGATTTCATGGGACGTTATGAATGGACTTGTTCGTAGATCGTGGGCTCGGAATACGGGTGCAATAGAAACCGTGAACAAGGCAATTTTACTGGATAAAAAACTGGAGGTTACAGTTCCTAATTTAGTAGATGAGGATCTGTTGAACAGTGTATTTCACACTCGCGATGACTCTATTTGAGACTCCCTAGTGGCTAACTTGTGCCGTACATCGAGATTGATGGTCATTCTTTGACCCTAGAAGCAGCTGTAGCTATCTCTCAAGGAAAGAAAACAGGAGTTCTTTCAGATACTGCTAGATTAAAGATACAGGAATCTAGGGACGGTGTCCAGCAAATTATTGAATCTGGCGATGTGGTTTATGGGATAAATACCGGTTTTGGAGCAATGTCTTCAGTACGAATCGAAGGAAAGGACCTTGAAAAATTACAAACTAATCTAATCAGAAGTCATGCTTGTGGGGTAGGGGATATCATGGGTCCAGAACATGTTCTCCTCATGATGGTATTTCGGGCTAATTCGCTGGCAAAAGGCGTCTCAGGAGTAAGAGTAGAAATCGTCGATTTGTTGCTCAATATGGTAAACAATGGAATTGCCCCTGTTGTTCCACGAATCGGTTCTTTAGGAGCCTCGGGAGATTTAGCACCACTATCTCATATGTCATTGGCATTATTAGGTGAAAGTGAATGCATGGTTAGAACCAACTCCGGCTGGAATACAGTAAATAGCATAGATGCACTAAGTAGCGCCGGTTTGAATCCTGTAAAATTGCAAGCCAAAGAAGGGTTATCTCTCATTAACGGAACAAGCCAGATGTGCGCCTATCTAGGGTTAACTGTGTTAAATATGGAAAAACTGGTAATGGCCGCTGACGCTTGTGCTGCAACCTCAGTAGAGGCGATTAGAGGCTCTCATGCCCCCTTCGATAACAGAATTCACATTAGCAGACCGCAACGCGGCCAATCGATTTCGGCTACCAGAATCTATGAATTCCTCAAAGATTCTGAAATCAATGATTCACATATTGATTGTGAAAGAGTTCAAGATGCCTATTGTTTCAGATGTGCACCACAAGTCCATGGCCCCGTTATTGACCTTATTTCTGAAACTCGCAGGATGTTAGATATCGAAATAAATAGCGCTACGGATAATCCATTGGTTTTCTTTAATAATGGCTGTGTAGAAGTAATTAGTGGTGGGAATTTTCACGGACAAAATCTAGCTCTAGCAAGTGATTCTATTGCTATTGCGTGTCACGAGTTAGCAAGTATTTCTGAAAGAAGAATGAATCAAGTCTTAGACCCCCAGTGGAGCAAACAAATCCCTTTCTTAGCATTAAATGAAGGTCTAGAAAGCGGCTATATGATAATACAATATGTTGCAGCTGCATGTATAGCAGAACTACATTTATTGGCTCATTCAGTAACTATTTCTAACGTTCCTGTTAGTATGGGTAAAGAAGATCACGTTTCGATGGGGGCAACCGGTACATACCGCAGTCTCCAATCTACAGAATTGCTCTCTCAAGTTCTGGCTAACGAATTCATTTGTTCAACCGAAGCCCTAGATCGAATCTCAGAAGAACCAGGTACTGGTGTTTCACAAATTACAAACTGGGTTAGAAGACATGTCACCAAATATGATGGCGACCGAGTAATGACTTCGGAATGTGAATGCCTTAGTAATGATTTGTTAAACGGCGGATTGCAAACAATATTTGGGTGAGAAAATGCAACAAAAATTGCATATGAGTCAACACCCAGGCACAAACCCACAGCCCTTCGAAACAAAAATTACAGGTTTCGAAAACGATTTTGTCCTGTTAGAATCCACATACTGTTATCCACGCGGGGGCGGTCAACCGGGTGATACTGGCATTTTAGATTCCGGAGAACAGAGAACGAAAATTGGAGAAGTATTACCTGGGAAAAAGATACTGCACCCATTAGAAGAGCCCAGTTTATTCGAAATTGGAGATACAGTGGTATGTCATATAGATGTTAAACGACGTAATCAACATACTAGGATGCACACTGCTCAACACATAGTATCGGCTCTAGCTGAGGACCTTTGGGGGGCAGAGACAGTCGGAAATCAGCTAACTGTAGAAAACTCGAGAGTAGACTTGTTATTCGAAGATAAATCAGTTTTCGACCCGGAAAAATTAATTTTTGCAGTTAATGAGAGGCTCGCTCAAAATATATCAGTAAACATCCACGAATGGGACCGTGAAAAAATCATTTCACATGAACAGATGCGCCATACAAAATTCATGGATAGAATTCCTTCATCAATCACTAAACTAAGAGTTGTAGAAGTAGAAGGTGTAGATCTCTGTCCTTGTGCAGGAACTCATGTAGATAACACCTCCAATATCCCCCCTATACATTATCTAGGGAAGAAGAACAAAGGAAAAGGAAGAATTAGATTTTCATACAACTTTGATAATTGACATACAGCGAAATAAATCATCTGGTGGGCTCGGCAGGAATTGAACCTGCGATCTTCGCCATGTCAAGGCGACGTCATAACCCCTAGACCACGAGCCCAGATTGTTCAGGGGGTAGTATTCCCCCAAATGAATGATTCTCCCCTAATTGGTCTAGCTAAGAGACGATTTTAGATATTGAGGCATCACAAAGCTTCGAACTACAAGCACCACTTACTCTTCTTCTGCCATTAGACATAGTTGTGTAGACTGGGTTTGAGATCTCCCTAGTTTGTTTACATTTCATGCAGAAGCCCGATACTACCTCTGACATGATACTCGTGAACATGGTTAATGATTTCAACTCCCCTATTATGGGTAAATGATGGAAATGGGTCAAAATTTACAAAATCAAATCACTGCGAGCCTATCATCTAATCCTGGCTCAATAAATTGGCCGATAACTGTGGTTATCGGGGATGCTTACATACGAAAATTCGTATTCGATTTGCCCCTACTTGATTTTCAGAGAAATTAGTATGTACTGTTGGATTGAGAATTATTTTTTGGGTGTTTGAAGAAGTATGTTTTGAAAAGGAGATATAATTCAACACTTAACATTTTACAATATGTCCGGATTTGATTGTAGTATGGACAGGGTTGTCTCCTGGCGTTTGGCACCAAGCATCGATATATTCCGAATCCAAAAGTAACATGTCTGCAGATCCTCCTTCTCTTATAGAACCAGTTAATTGACCTTGATTAGAGTCAACAAGGGTTGTGGCAGGGTTACGGGTTACGGCAACCAACGCTTCCAATGGCGTAAGGCCTAACCTATGCGTCGCTAGGCTACCGACAAATGGAATAGATAGTGTTCTACAATTCGGGTTGAAGTCAGTTGCCAAAGAAAATTGCCAATTGTTTTCAACACATTTTCTCAAAGGTAAATCAAGAGTGTGCCCTAGAATGTAGGGGGTTCCGGGGAGGAATGTTTGCATTGTTCCTGATATGGATGCAGAGTGTCTTGCTTGATCAGATGAATGGCCTACATGATCACCACTGACTGCCCCAAGGTCTGATGCCAGCTGAAGGCCATTACTGTCCACAAACTCATCTACGTGTAATCGCGAAAGAATGCCATAACTTTTGGCGGCCTTTACAATTTCTTCCGTCTGTTCTATCGAGAACCAGCCGGGTTCGCAAAATACATCGGAATAATTTGCAAATCCTTGGTCAGCGACAGCAGGCAATTGTTTTGTAATTAAAGATTCAACATAATCCTCAATCTGTTGGCCTTTGGGAACATCGTGTGCACCTAACCAAGTAGAATGTATTGACATTGGTGTATTTGTGGCTAATACGTTACAAGCCTTTAGCAATTTAAGTTCAGATTCGACGGATAATCCATATCCACTCTTACATTCCATTGTAGTAGTGCCAAAGTCCATAGCACGACAAATCCTACTTTTCCCGAGATCAATTAACCGTTCGAAACTGGCTGAGCGAGTAAAACCCACCGTCTTTTGAATACCCCCTCCTTCGGCTGCGATGTCTGAATAACTAAGCCCACTTTGCCGTAATTGCATTTCATTGGCTCGATCGCCATCCCATAACAGATGAGTATGGCTATCAACAAACCCAGGAATTATTGCTTTACCTTTACAATCCATAACTTTCAAAGTTTCATTATCTTCGTTACCGAATTCGGAAGACAATTTTTCCGATTCGTCGATTGAAACTATCATACTGTCCTCCACAAATATACCGTTACCAGCAGGTAGGCAAAGCGAATCCGTATCCGACATATCATAGCCGGTAAGTGGTGTATTGATATCTCCACTAGCAAGAGTTGCAATAGGCCCAGCGTTCAATAACAAGAGCCGCATAGAGGTTATTCGAACGTTCCCTTGATATGTAGTTCACGATTCAAAAGGTTGTGACAAGGGTAATCATAGGGGTAGAGAGTACCGCACACACCTTTTCTTTTGGCCTAGTAACTGACGATGGTCTTCCACTAAAGTCCTATTCAGCCCTATATCGCCCCGATAAAGGAGGTATTCACCCTCGTGAAGCTGCCGATCATCATTCAAATTTGGCATCTCAACTAATTCAAACATTGATGAAAGAGGAGGAAATATCGACCGAAAATATCTCCGCCATAGCATTCAGTCAAGGCCCTGGTTTAGGCCCATGTTTACGCGTAGGGGCCAACGTTTCAAGGGCACTATCAGAACAATGGGATGTTCCCTTGATTGGCGTCAACCACTGTGTCGCACATATCGAGATTGGTCGTAATCAAACCGGATGCAATGACCCAGTTTTACTATATGTTAGTGGTGGAAATACGCAGATCATCGCTAGAGCAGGTGACAGATACCAAGTTTTGGGTGAAACCTTAGACATCGGAATCGGGAATATGCTAGACAAATTTGCTCGGGCTCAGGGCTTAGCCTTCCCAGGAGGTCCGAAAGTTGAGCAATTAGCAAAAGAATGGTACGCGAACAACAAAGATGCAGATGTGGACGATGTGCCGTTGCCATACAGTGTTCAGGGAATGGATCTAAATTTCTCCGGTTTACTAAACGCTGCTATTCAAAGGGTCAATGAGGGTATAGAAATAGGAGCTGTGTGTTGGTCGCTACAAGAGCATGCATTTTCCGCCTGTATTGAAGTAGCGGAAAGAGCCCTTGCTCATTCTGGGAAAAAAGAATTGTTACTAGGTGGTGGTGTGGCCTGCAATGAAAGAATAAGAGAAATGACTCGGATTATGTGTGAACAAAGGGGCTGTACCGGAACTTGGCCAGAGAAACAATACTGTATTGATAACGGAACTATGATTGCAGAATTGGGAAGAAGGATGTTGGAAACCTCAAATCCCACGACTTTGTTTAGCAGTGCTGTCAATCCTTCGCTTAGAACAGACCATACCATCGTAACGTGGAATTAAGTAGAGTTTTGCGAAGTCTTAACTAGCAACGGTAGTGCCGAAGGATTAGGAGGCAGAAAATTTAGTGCAGCGACGTAGGAAGCCTAAGAGCGAGCCTCGAAATATTTTCGACAAAACCGCGGGTGGTAAACCGCCCAAAACGACTCCGAAACCTCGGCATTCCTCGCAAGCCAAACCTCCTCGCAACGCTAAGCCAACTTTACCCCCTTCAATTCCAACCCCTAAACCAGAAACCAAACCCGAACCAAATCCTGTTGAATTAGATACGCCTGCCTTAGAATCTGAGGCCGATTTTACTGCAGAACAGGAATCGGTTTTAGAAGAACAGCTACTTGGTGCATCCAAGAGGCAAACTAGAGGGTTGTCTCAAACCAAAAATGAGCCTCAAAAAGAGGAGGGAAATGTCTCTACGAGCACTAAAGCAATGGAGATTATTGAAGCCTCGAAAGCCAGAGCGAGTGCGATGGTCGAAGTGAAAAGTAAACAACCTGCGGTAGTGGCACCTCCTCCAAAACGTCCGAGACCATCAAGAAGATCTGCTACGAAGTTTCAACCAGCAACTAGGGAGAAAAGACTCGATCGGTCAAGACATATGGAATACAAGTATGAGATGCGAAGCCTACTCAAAGAAATCGATGTTGCCGAAGAACATCATTCATCCATTCTAAGTTCAATTTGGGCTAAAGGAGAAAGGCAAACCACCGAAGAAGCTAGGCAATTCATACTGGCGAAGCAAAATGAAGGTATTCTAAATGATGAACAAGTAACAAATTTAATGGCCATTGTTGATGATTATACTATTAGGCGTTGAACTGTTTAGAATAGCATATACTTCATTCATCGAATACTTCTCGGATTAGTTATGACGACCGGGGGTGAGCGTTATGAGTTACATACCAAAAGGTCCACTCACCCAAATTTCGATGGTCTTTCTCAATCCAATCTGCCTGTGAGGGGGCATAGTGATTCGGGAAAGCCCCCTTACACTCGTGGAATTCACGAAAACATGTATCTAGACCGTCTTTGGACTATGAGGCAATACGCCGGATTTTCAGATGCCAAATCCACCAACGAACGATTTCTTGAATTACTAAAAAATGGTCAATCTGGGCTTTCGGTGGCTTTTGATTTGCCTACACAATTAGGATTGAATTCGAATTCTGAATTAGCAGAAGGAGAAGTTGGCAAAGTTGGAGTGGCCATAGATTCGATCGAAGACATTAGAGCCCTATTTGATGGAATTGACCTATCTAAGGTCTCAACTTCAATGACCATAAATGCCCCTGCAACCTCATTATTTGCCTTGTATGTTGCTTACGCCGATGAATGTGGTATTCCCCGAGATAAATTGAGAGGGACTGTTCAAAATGATATCTTAAAGGAATACATCGCTAGAGGTTTGTACATCTTTCCACCGAAAGAATCTATGAGATTAACCACCGATCTAATGGCTTGGAGTAATGGACACACACCCAATTGGAATACAATTTCGATTAGTGGGTATCACATGAGAGAAGCTGGTTGTACGGCCACTCAGGAGATTGCCTTCACATTATCTAATGGCTTGGAATACCTCTCTCAAGCGATTAATGCAGGCCTAGATATCGACGACGTTGCACCTAGGATGTCATTCTTTTTCGGATGTCACAACGATTTCTTTGAAGAAGTTGCCAAATTCAGAGCTGCACGCCAGTTATGGCACGATTTGATTATGGAACGATACAGTCCCAATAATCCAAAATCTGCAATGTTACGCTTCCACACACAAACTGCAGGTGTTACATTAACTGCTCAACAACCGCTGAATAATGCCGTACGTGTTTCCTACCAAGCACTATCTGCAGTTTTGGGAGGGACGCAAAGTCTGCATACGAATTCCTACGATGAAGCGATTGGTCTACCAACAGAAGATTCCGCATTGTTGGCATTAAGAACGCAGCAAATTTTGGCCACTGAAACCAATATCACCAATTCCGTAGATCCACTAGCAGGGTCATATTTAGTCGAGGAATTAACTTCGAAATTGTATCTCAATTCAAAGAAACTGATCGAGGCGATAGAGGGTAAAGGAGGCGCGATGCAGTGTGTCGTTTCAGGTTATCAACAAAGAGAGATTCATGAGGCCGCCTGGAACCAATTACAGGCTATTGAAGATGGCACTTCAACGGTAGTTGGAGTGAATCTATTTCAGGATGAAGAAATTTCTGAATTCATCGGTCAAATACAAGATTCAGCCAACGCATCGAACCAATCAAATAAGATTCAACAGGTCATTGATAATAGAGATTCAGTATTAGCAACTGCGTGCTTACAAAAAATACGGGAGGCAGCGACAGACGGAAATAATCTGATGGAACCAATGATTGAGGCATACAAATCAGATGTAACTCTTGGAGAAGTAAACGATGTTCTTAGAGAGGTTTTTGGAACTTGGGTAGCACCAAGTGGTGTTTGAAATGACTGATGGAATCGATCATATTGGCATAGCTACCCATTCATTGGATGAACATAGTGATTTTTGGGAAACTCTTGGATTTATGCGTGATTCAGACGAAATAAACCAAGAACAAGGTGTTAAAATTCGATTCTTTAAGCCCCCTTCAGGAGGTCCTAAGGTGGAATTGTTAGAGCCACTAACAGACGATTCGCCTATCGGGAGATTCCTTCAAAAAAGAGGAGAGGGGGTTCAACAAATAGCTGTCCAAATAAACGACATTCATGGAATGATTGCCCGCCTCCAATCCATAGGAATACGGATGATAAACAATAACCCTGTTGACGGTGCTAATGGGAGTAAAATTGCTTTTATTCACCCCTCGTCAACTGGAGGGGTGTTGGTCGAGCTAGTAGAGCACTGACTTAACCCAAAGCAATGGTCAAAAAGGAAAGGTCGGACGACCTGTTATGTTAGAGTCAGTAGGTCGTCAACTAGCAGATGGAAACATCACTTCTGATGCTGTAAATGAGGTTGCAGAGGAAATGTCATTGCATCTAGCCACCCTTAGAAACTCAGGTGAAATAAGTAACGATGCATTTCTAGAAGCCGGCGTTATTCAAGGCGGAATTTCCGTACTTGCTAACATGATTGATACAGAGTGTAATTCTGACGAATTGATGGTACATTTCAAACAACTTTCAGATAGGGCAAATACAATCTGTCAATCCTACCCGGAATTGTCGGAAACACTGGCTTAATATTACTCCAATATTACTACAGTAATACCTATATTGCCTACCTCGTCGGCGGTTTATGCCTAAGATTAGTCTTGATATGCCGAATGAGCTCCTTAATGATATCAAGTTACACGTCGGTGATGACCACAAATTCGTATCGGTAGCAGATGCAATTCGCACTGCTTGTCGAAAAATGCTTGATCAATTGGATGAAATTGATGCGCGACACGGGCGTCTAGGAGATGATTGAATGGTGACACGTGAAGAGGCTGAAAATGCTGTGAAAACGTTGCTAGGGTATGTCGAGGGCGATATCTCTAGAGAAGGGCTTGCTGACACACCAACACGTGTTATCAATGCCTGGGATGAAATCTTTGCAGGGTACAATCAATCGCCTGCTGAAGTTTTAGATTCAACCTTCAATGGCGAAGGATACGATGGAATTGTGTTACTTAGAGACATTGAATTCCACAGTACTTGTGAACATCACCTACAACCGTTCGCTGGAAGTGCACATATTGCCTATATTCCAACAGAACGCATTGTCGGCATTAGTAAACTCGCTAGAATCGTCGATTTACATGCTCGAAGATTACAGAATCAAGAGAGAATCACAAAGGATGTTGCCAATGATTTGGAAGAACACCTATCGCCACTTGGATGTGCAGTCATAATTGAGGCGGCACATGGCTGTATGCAATGCCGAGGCGTTAAGAAGCAAAATGCTGTCATGACTACTTCCGCCATGCGGGGAGTTTTCTTCGATAAACCGGAAGCACGTTCCGAATTGATGCAATTGATTAGAGAATGAGTTGGTAACATGTCACAAGTGTATCCAATTGTTGAGATTTTTTACTCCGTCCAGGGTGAAGGGTTTCATGCAGGTATACCACATGTTTTCGTTCGATTTGGAAACTGTAACCTACGATGTGAATGGTGCGATACAGATTTTCTCACCTACGAAGAAAGAACGCTTGACTCAATTATTGAAGAAGTTTTGTCGTACGATTGTGATAGAGTCATTTTCACGGGTGGAGAGCCGGCAATGCAGGATTTAGGTTCCATCGGCTCAATTCTCAAAGATCACGGTATCAATCTATCAATTGAGACAAATGGAACAATTCCTGTCGATCCAGTCATCGATTGGATTTGTGTTTCTCCAAAAGACCAACTGTACCCGAATACCAAAATCAAGCAACGTTCAGGTGATGAGCTGAAAGTCGTATACTGTGGACAGAGTTTGGAAATGTATGATGACTTGAAGACAGGATTTACACATCATTTCATCCAACCTTGTTACATTGAGACAGATTCAGTAGAAGAGAATGGGGAATCTTTCCAAGTTGTTGAAAATCTGGTTAAACAAAGCCCTGGATGGCGTTTGAGCCTACAAACGCACAAGTGGATGGGGGTGCTCTAATGCGCGCAGTTATGGCCTTGAGTGGAGGAATGGATTCTACCGCGCTTTTGTGTAGATTACTAGCAGATGGCTACGAAGTGAGTTGTATTTCGTATAATTACGGACAGAAACATATTGTAGAAATCGACAGGGCGAAAGCCAATATCGAATATCTATCTGATAATGAAATTACGGTTGAACATCGGATAGTGGATCTTTCTGGAGTAATGGGTATTTTCAACTCGGCATTAACAAACAAGGATATCGAAGTTCCAGAAGGTCATTATGAAGAGGAACAAATGAAAGCAACAGTAGTTCCCAATCGCAATGCAATATTTTCTTCCATCCTTTATGGATATGGCCTATCGATAGCAACACACGAGGATACTGACGTTAGTATCGCTTTAGGGGTACACTCTGGAGACCATGCTATATATCCTGATTGTCGTCCAGAATTTTATGAATCGATAGGAGAATCTTTTGCAATAGGTAACTGGGATAGTGAAAGAATTTCATTTCACCTACCATATATCGATGGAGATAAGGAAACAATCCTCAGAGATGCTTTGGAATCGTGTAAGAAATTGAATATCGACTTTGATACAATCTTCAGGAATACAAACACCTCATACAATCCTGATGAACAAGGTAGAAGTAGCGGAACGAGTGGCGCAGATGTTGAGAGGATTCTCGCTTTCTATGCTATAGGGAGAGAAGATCCCGTAGAATATGTTTCATCATGGAATGAGACATTGCAAAGTGCTTTGAAGACAGAATTAAGATTTCAGGTAATGAAACAGAACGGAACAGAAAGACCGTTTACAGGTGAATATGACAAACACTTCGAAGCGGGAGTCTACAATTGCGCTGACTGTGGAATCGCATTATTCAATTCAGATTCAAAATTTGATTCGGGTTGTGGGTGGCCTGCATTTTCAGAAGAGTTGGAAAACGCCAATATTGAGCAATTAATTGACACTAGTCATGGAATGAAGAGAATTGAAGTTAGGTGTAGTAATTGTGATTCGCATCTTGGTCATTTATTCCATGAAGCTAAAGGTCCTAGATACTGTATCAATTCGGTTTGTTTAAATTTTCAAGGTGAGTGAATGGTAACTAGAATACGGAGATGGGTGGAAACAGATACTGGGCATAGAGTGCCTAATCACAAGAGTAAGTGCAGACATATGCACGGACATCGATATCGATGGGAGGCGGAACTAGAAGGAGATATCGTAACTCACAGTGGTGCATCAGAAGAAGGAATGTTGATGGATTTCTCGGATGTTTCTGATATTCTGAACAAGCATATCCACGATGTAGTGGATCACTCTTTCATTGTCTTCGAAGGAGATAGAGAAGCCATTACCGCGTTGTCTCACATGGGAGATGAACACAGAACTCTGATTGTACCATTTGTTCCAACTGCAGAGAACCTAGCTAAGTGGGCATTCGAGCAAGTAGAGCTTCACATCGCTTCATCTTATGGTAATTCACTAAAGCTACACGCATTCCATGTTAGGGAGACTCCAAAGTCATGGGCCTCATGGTATCCTGAACCATAGGGTA
>CAZKVK010000005.1:0-22887 GCA_964556195.1 uncultured Candidatus Poseidoniales archaeon | reverse complement strand
GGTACCCTATGAATCGAATTTCTCGAATGAATCAGCGGATGCTGAAAGAATACCCAAGATACGGTGAATTTCATCGTCTTTAGGCAGACCTCGCATAATTACTCGAATTAGAGTTTCTTCCATGCCCTGCCGCTTGTGTTCTTTGGTGGGCATTGATTGAACCAACCTAGTTGCTTCTTCCCTCAATCTACGCCTTAGATCGGAATCTAACATTCGACCTTCTGTTCCTGGTATGGAAGAATTCGATACGCCAGTGAACCAAGAAAAACACAGGATAGTTACCGCATGACTGAGGTTGAGAATTGGGTATCCTTCCCAAGTTGGGATTGTTACTAATAAATCGCACATTCGCAATTGTTCATTCAATAGCCCCTTACCTTCTGGGCCGAATACTAGGGCGGACATACCCTGGATGCCAGATAAGCGCTCAGGAAGCTCCTCAGGCAATAGGAAATGCCTCATTGATGTCTTATCACCGTGTTCTCTCTTTCCAGACGTACCTATTACTAGTGAACAGTCCGATGTAGCTTCTTCGAGACTGGCGAATCCACGAGCATTCTCTAGTACGTGCTGAGCATTCTTTGCTCTCTTCCTAGTGTCTTCCGACCAATTTGTTTTCCTTCCGACGACACGGAGATTAGTGATTCCGAAGTTCATCATGCTTCGAGCAACAGCGCCAATGTTACCATCGTGTTCTGGCTCTACTAGGACAATACAAAGATTTGCAGCGAATCCCGGCAGTGGTATCCCTGCATGGTCGCCCATACCACTCAATCGGTACGGCGCTGGATATAACGGGTGATATAGCCCGCTATCCAATTTCTCATGCGCTTGTTGTCAACATCCGTGAATTCAACAACTAGATGCTTGTTGGTTTCGAAATCATCAGTAAACTTGTCTGGATATATTTCCAACAAACGTAGTGCTCTTGTCTTGATGAAGGACGGTCGAATATTACCCATGTTTCTCAGTCCTCCGCTAATTTTACCTCAAGGGGGAAGCCTTCTTCCCTTGTGCAAACGATTCTAATCTTCCGTGGGGGTTTTTGCATGCCACGAGCCCAGATGACTTCGTTAACCGCTTGATCTATCCATATTTGCTCGTCTTCTTGGATCTTCATGTGTTGAGATACGTGGTTGCGAATCTCAGCCATGGCGCGGTTAGCGCGCTTTGTTCTAGGAACATTCCAAGCAGCGCGAAGTGGGATGACCATTTCCTTAACCTCAGCCAACTAAATCACCTCTGAAGTTTTGACCTGCGCCAGTGGTGGCGCTTAGGATGCGATGTTGTATTCCTAGCGGTCCGAAGCATCACCCACACGGGAACTCTTCGGTTTTGTTTAGTGACTTTGTTCAGTCGCTGCTTCTTACCAAATGGTTTGTTGCGCGCCATCATTTCACCTCAATATCTTGCAAGTTCCGGGTATCGTTCTTCAGCTTGAGGACGAACATTGTGTGCACAGTCGTCCAAAAGGGATTGTCCGGATGGAGTGATTATCTTTCCAAAAGTTACAGTTCCGGCTGTATTGAATGAATCGGTGATATAACCAGCAGCCGCTAATTGTTGTAGAACTGTCCTTGCGACCTTTCTAGATCCTGCAACTGCACGATTTGGCTTTACGCCTCTGTCCTTGGGTCCGCCGAAAAGTTGTGACATGTGGTTTGTACCGATGGGACCCTTCATAGCCACCTTGCGAAGAACCGCGGCACATCGAACATGCCACCAATCTGACTGTTCTGGCGGCTTCTCTCTGTGTGTACCAGTTTTGACGAAATCGGCCCACTCAGGAGCAATGATTGAGTCGTTGTCCGCCAATCTCTGTGCGAGGTCCGCAATCAGCAGGTCGGCTGGTACATCGTGATACGTCGTCATACACTCACCTTGTAGCGACCGGCCGACCTTGAGGCCATATATAATCGTGATGACTTAACCAAAAACAATAGCGGCTTGGTACTGCATTCTTGCGGACCCCACACAATGGTTCAAACCACCCCTATGGTTCGCGCCGACAATGCGGAAGTCACTATCTCGTAACCCGAACATGCTTCGGACTATGGTAGGTCTAGGTCTGGTGTTGATTTTGGTGTTGTCCTACGCAGTATATTCAGCCACAGTAGACAGTGAATATTACCGATATGAAACTACAAATCAAGGTGTAGAATATCAACTCGAATTAGAAAATTCTAACGAATCTACCTGGTTTGTTGCAACATCTTCAGCCCCAACCTGGATCAATATAACTGTGGCTAATGCACCAAATGATGCCGAATTATTTGTCATATCAACAAGTTCTACTTGGTATTATTCTGCAATGTTAGGTGAACAAGGAGATTCAGTATTCAATTGTAAGGAGTTCGACGAGATTTCAGACTCCTGTGAAGAAGGCTACGAACACTCCATGGCCATCAATTCAGAAGAGGTTGTTATGAGAGGTAGAGTTTCGTTGGAATTACCAATTGAAGGAGTCGGTTATGAACGAGCAGATGACGAGATTCAAGCGGAATTGGGAGCCTTGGAATTAATTGCACAAGAAAGTGTAACGACCACTTGGATTGTAGAAATACGCGTTGAGGGAGAATTGGTTTCGCCGGAAGGCATAGAAGTCGGATTTTCGTTAACTGAGCATGAATTGGTTTCTATATCTGAATTTGAAATTGACCCAGTTCAAGAAACTCTCTATGGTATTGCGACCTTGGTTGGATGCTTTTTCCTGTTAATTGCCGTTCCTATGATGGTTTATTTCGCTGGGGTAGCAAAGGCACGCCTAGACGAGGAAAACCGGATGGATGATCCGGCACCTAGTGAATAGGATGATAATTTCCCACTCATCGGTTCAGAAATCTTATCCCTAGTTCATATTGCGAGTGGTTTGTGTCAAGTGAGATTTTCGCCCGTGCTCAGCAATCCGTGGCTAGTGGCGACTATACATCGGCGAAATTAGATTATGAAAATCTCATAGATTCCGAAGCTGATAATTCGGCCGCTTGGTACGGTTTAGGAGTGGCGAACTATGCACTTGGAGATGCGGAAGCCGCTATTGTATCGTTTGAAAGAGCGTTTTTGATCAATAGGTTTCACGCTCCAACAGCCGCTAATTTAGCATTCTTATTCTCTCAACGAGATATAGCCTTGGCCGCAAAATACGCAAACTCCGCAATAGATTTGGGCTTGAGTAACGAAGAACTCCTAAGTTTAGCTGAATTGACAGAAATTTCTACCGATGATGTCGAAGAAGAAACCCCGATAATTTCGGCGGAGGCAGTAGATGATGAATCAGAAATTGTAGATATCATAGCGGAAATTTCTAGATTGGTAGAAGAGTCAAAATTTGAGAATGCTATGGAAATTATTTCTCCAGCATTGGAAGGTGACCAAGCTAATAACCCACAGATTTGGTACTACTGCGGATTATGTTTGCATGCATTAGACCTACAGGAAGATGCCATTCAATCATTGAATTATTGCTTACAATTAAATCCAAAGTTGACCGAAGCATCAGACCTAATTGCAAATATCGAGAGGGAAAACGAAGAGCCTGAGGGGAAAATAGCCGAATTCACCCCTGTCGCCAATGAAGAAGTGAAATACGCCGAATATATTCCTGAAGAAGAGGAGGAATTGGAAATCTCACTTGAAGATACTTTGGTTGTATTACAACGGAATGCTGAGGATGCAAGTAATTCAGGAAATCATGCGATGGCGATCCAGACATGGAAGAGGATTATCGAAGAATATGGATCTACTTCTGATTCATGGATTGGGATGGCAGAGGCCTTGGAAAGTGCTGGGCATGTAGAAAAAGCCCGACAATGCAGGGAGAAGGCGGATGAATTGCAAAATGAAAATTACACGGAGACAGCACTCGATGTTAGCGTTGACCTGATAGCTGCAGCAGAAGAGGCAAGACTGTCTGTGGAACAAAATACGCCAATCGATGAGGATAGTGTTAATGTCGCCATTGAATGGTACAACAAAGGCCTCACTTTGCTAGGTGAAGATAAGGGTGATCAAGCATTGAATTGTTTTGAGAAAGCAATCTCATCGGCTCCTAGAGAAGAAAGAGAACTAAGGGTTAGATGTCATAATGGCCGAGGTCATGCGCTCCATCAGTTGGGAAAGTTTTCCGAAAGCATACAGTCTTACCATCAAGCAATTTCAATGGATCCTGCCATGGTCACAGGCAGAACTCTGTACAATATGGGTTCATCATATGCCGCCATGGAACATTTTGCTGATGCCATCAAATGTTTTGAGCAGGCATTGAATAGAGATTTAGACCAAGAAGAAATTCGCTTGTGTCAAACACAAATGAACAGATGTTCTTTACTCCTGAAAGAACAGAATAAATCAGCAAAACTTCAATCTTGAGTCTTGCTAATTCTAACGATGACTGACTTACTTGTCGGAGTATTGCTACCGAAGGCAGTTGAATTCAAAGGAATTAGTTCATTTGCCTCGGGAAAATATGTAGCGACATTTCCCCTAGGGATATCATATTCAACCAAATACCAATTAGAAGAGTGGCGAAGTTCACCCTCGAATACAGAAGTTAAGTGAATTAGATCTCCAGCGCGTAACTGACTTTCCTTCGCATCCTTGGGATTCATCATTACTATTCGCCTTCCAGATTTGATACCACGATATCTATCTTGGTCGGAATAGACAGTAGTGTTGTATTGGTCGTGGGATCTGATGGTCATCATTACATATTCATTTTTTTGGGGGTTAAGGGAAGAAATTGAATGAAATCGGAAATTGGCCCTACCTGAATCTGTAAGGAAAGTTAAACTGTCTCTTGGAGGATTGGGAAGATAAAATCCAGCCTTGGTTCTAACACGAGTATTGTAATCCTTGAATCCTGGGATTGTTTTCTCAATCAGATCCCTAATTGAATCATAGTTCTGGACTAAATGATTCCATTCTAATTCACCCATCGAGCGTCTAGATTTCAGGGCTGTAGCGATTCCTACCACAATTGCTGGTTCTGATTTTAACGTCTCGGAAGCAGGGTTCATATGACCTTGGGAGCTATGAACGATACCCATTGAATTCTCAACACTGACGAATTGTTTTCCAGTGGCTTGATTATCGATTTCAGTTCTACCTAAACATGGCAGAATAAGTGATTTTTTCCCAGTTATCAAATGATTTCGATTTAATTTTGTAGAAACGAATACGGTTAGTTCGCAATTATTCATTGCCTTAGCAATTAATTTGGTATCTGACATTGCAGAGAGATAGTTTCCACCCATTGCTAAGAATATCTTACCTTTGCCATCAACCATAGCTCGAGCTGCATTAACTGCGTCATATCCATGTTCCTTCGGAGTTTTTATTCCAGTACTATTTTGTATATTTTCTATTAGCGAAGAGGTGGCAATATGATTGATTCCGACGGTTCTGTCGCCTTGTACATTGGAATGACCCCTTACCGGGCAAAGACCTGCCCCTTTCCTACCAATGTGTCCACCTAGTAAGTGAGTATTGGTCATTGTTTGGATCGTTTCGACTGAGTTGTGATGTTGGGTAATCCCCATGGCCCAGCATGTGATAATAGATTTTGATTGGGCGACAAGTTCAGCTATGATTTCTATTTCTACCTGAGGAACTCCACTAATGGATTCAATTTCCGACCAGTCTACGTTTTTGAGGGATTCTTTGTAATCTTCAAATCCTGCTGTATTTGTGGAAATAAATTTCGAGTCAATATTTCCATCTCTTACAAGACAATGATTTAGCCCTCGGAAAAATGCTATATCTCCATTAATTTTGATTCGAACATGTTTGTCTGCAATCGATTTGCCTGAACCAAGCATTTCCAGAGGGTTCTGTGGGTGTTTGAATTTCTTCATCCCAGTTTCAACAAGAGGATTGATTGAAATTATGGAGGCTCCATTCTTCTTTGCGTCGCGTAACGCTGTAAGCATTCTGGGATGGTTGGTTCCAGGATTTTGACCTACGACTAAGATTAATTCTGCAGAATTGAAATCCTCTAATGTTACTGTCCCTTTCCCTATCCCTATAGAATCAGAGAGAGCAAAACCTGATGATTCGTGACACATATTGGAACAATCAGGTAAATTGTTGGTTCCAAATCCACGCGCGAGGAGTTGCCATAGAAATGCGGCTTCATTACTAGTACGTCCAGATGTATAGAAAATTGCTTGATTTGGGTTTTCAAGAGAACATAACTCATTTGAAATTAATTCGAACGAATCCTCCCATGAAATAGGTGAATAATTATCTGCCCCAGGCTCCAATATCATTGGAGAAGTTAATCTTCCTTGGGAATTCAACCATTGATCGGATTTTCTAGATAATTCTTCAACTGTGTGTTGTTTGAAAAACTCGGCTGTGATTTTCATTTTTGTTGCTTCGTCGGCAATTGCTTTTGCACCATTTTCACAGAATTCAGCAATCGTTCTATGATCATCAGGGTCAGGCCAAGCACATCCAGGGCAATCAAAACCACCAAATTTGTTTACTTTCGATAATGAACTGATTGAACCAGTAAAACCCGAACGGGAAATGCCATGTTTCATGGTTGAGAGGATGGCGGGAACACCGGCTGCTACTGACGATGTTCTACCGGTAACAGGAGGGTTATCCTCGAAAGGAGGAGTCTCTATGGTTTCTCTGCCCACAACTAACGCATGTAGTAATTCTTCTTCATTTTGTTGCATTGTATGGTGTAAAATGGACATTCTCTAAATGATTCGATTTGGAGCGGAGTGAACAACCATAGATTGTGGTTTTAGAAAACATACTAGAGTCAAGTTGTGTTCTCTAGCAAGATCTACCGCAAGAGAGCTGGCTGCACCCACTGACGCCATTATTGGAAAGCCTGCTCTGATAGTTTTCTGTACCAATTCAAATGAAGAACGACCTGATACCTGAACAACGCAACTTTCGGCTTCTATGTTTTCCTCCTGTAAAATATGGCCGATTAATTTGTCCAATGCGTTGTGCCTGCCTACGTCCTCTCTAGAAGCAACAATTCCGCCTTTTTTATCAAATGCCACAGCCGCATGTGTTCCTCCTGTAATTTTGAATAAGGGTTGAATCGAATTAAGCAATTGCAGATTTTGTGATAGTTGACTGGAATTGATTGAAAATGATTCATTTAGAGAGATGGTATGGAGTTGATGTAAATTCGACAATGAGACCTTTCCACAGACACCACACGCAGATGAGGTGATTGTTTGCCTGCGGTGAGATTTTTCATCGAAAGAAAGAGAATTGCTTAATTTAACAGAGATTTTGTTTTCGCTTTCTATGATTTTATCAACATCTGCGTATTGGTCGATTATTCCTTCAGAGTATAGAAATCCTATAATCAAATCTTGGTCGTATCCTGGTGTTCGCATCGTTATTCCCAGAGAATGGGTGACACCCTTGTGGATTATGTCCATGGACAGTGGTGCTTCGATTGCTAAACTATCTACTACACGTTCCGAAGAGTCGTTCGATATACGTATCGCGTCAGACTCCCTCGCCCCGTTCACGAACTTCGTAGCAACACCTATTCTATTGGATTGACGGAAGAAGAGGTAATCACAGGAATGGTTGATATATGGGTCTCTTGAGGTTTGGTTCGTGTCCTTAATTGACAGTTCGGGCTTCTCGCTACCGATTGCAACCGCAAGTGAAAGGGTAGTGGTGCACATCGAAGTTACCGAGGCGGCTCGCGCGGCAGTCAAATCAGCAATTGGAGGACAGAGCGATACTCACGTACTAATAATCAGTGCGAAGTCTGGTGGTTGCTCCGGATATCTGTACGATATGGTCATTGTACAAAGACCGCAAGAAGAAGGGTTCCAATCAATTGATGTCGATGGAGTGACCATACTTATTCACGATAATGACAGTGCACTACTAAACGGATTAAAACTCGACTTCAAAGACTCACTAATGGGTGGAGGATTTCACATGGATAATCCCAATGCAGACAGAGCATGTGGCTGCGGACAATCATTCGGCTGAATTGATTCATCGGTGGGTGTAAGATGATTCCGCCACTAGCTGAGATTGTCGAGATACCTACTGCAGTAACATTAGTATCTGGCAAAGACGCTAGAATGCATCTCGACAGAATGTTAACGGTCGATGTTTCAAAAGATTCTTTTCTGACGCGCAGATACTCGCTAATTTGTGACCTAAATGGTCGAATCACTAGTTACCAATTACACGCAGATTTAGGGGGACAAATTTTACTATTTCATGATCATTCAGTTTCGAATATCCTACGTGACAATCTCACAAGAGGGATTCCTTGGAATGAAAACATCGAAATATCGAGTGGAGATGGAGCAGTACACAGGATTCTACTTTATGGAAAACACCCAGAAAGAGTGATTCTTGGCCTTGGGATAAATATTGAAGAGTTGCACGGGGAAAAATGGACTGAATTTTTAGATTCGATGATTTCAGTAATTCACACAAAAGGGGATTTTAGCCTCTATGAAATGCTTGTTCCGGCTAGAAATTACTCGGCATTTGTTCAATCTTTGAAAAATAATGGTGCCGAGGAAGGGGAAAGAAATTCTGCCATCGCACTCCAATCTTTATCGGGGAGAATTGATACTTCAGTGGGTGTTTCTGGTAATATTCCATTCAATTTAGGCTTAGACGATCTGATAGACCTGAAAAAAGGCTGTTATCCAGGACAAGAGATTCATGCTAGGATGGAAAGTAGAGATAGGATTAACAAAACCACCTCAGCATTCAAGACACAGAGGGAAATGCCACTTGGTAGAATGAAATCAACGGAAAATTCACCTATAGAGATCATTAGTTCCCAACAATTGGGGGATTCTTGGATTAACCTAATTGTCCATCCAAATGAAATTGAATTGGATTCCGAAATAAGTGTACTAACTAGCGATGGGGAAATTAGTGCCCACCGCGTTTGAGTTTGTCCAAGTCATTAAGATTGATTTGTTCGCCCTGATCAACCCATTGTCTCAAAGTCATCAATCTGGAAATCTTTAGCATACCTAAATTTCTAGTAAACAGGTATAATTGTGGTTCAAATTCATCTATCATTTGATTTTGGAATTTAACCCTCACCGATTCCGCTCTCGATCGGAAGAACGATATTTCCACAGCCACACCAATCATTGTGGCTGTGTAAAGTACTAACAAAATAGCCAGAGAAAATATAACAGGGTCACCAAACATCTCTCCTGAACGTAATTCAGTACCGTAGAATATTTGCCTAGAAATCAAAAAAAGCAGGCCGACTCCCACCCATGGACCCAGCATATCTTCCACGAAAGTGCCCATCGGGAGGAGTCGCCTATTACCCGTATCTGCGAATACCATTGTACTCAATGTACCAGCTCGGATAACCGAGATGAAAGCAACTAAAATGATGTATACAGCGCCTGAGACAATTAATACAGATTGTGTATCCAGTGGGAGATAGGTCACAATTAAGAAAGCGAATAAACCCAAAAATACAGTGATTGGCATTCTATTAATTGAAGATAAAACAGGATCTGGATTTTTCAATCCATCTTCGACTCTTGGTATTCCTATTATTTCCCATCGAGTGATTTTTTGAACTGCGATACCAATCCAAAGCAACATTCTTTTTTCGATTAATAGCCATTCGAAAAACCACAAAATTGGCATTAGTGGAATTGCCAACAAAGCGGCGAATAAACCAAGTAATGGCCAAACGATAAGTCCTGGCATCAATAAGAAATGTTTCACCCGCATGGGAAAAAGTAAGTCCGATTCAATACGGGATTGGCGTTCTGGATCTATGTTTACAATTCTAGCCTCAGCGTCTAATTCCTTCCTGAAACGGCTAAGGGGTAATCCTGCGTCTAGCACCAATCGAACCTTTTCCCTATAGTGCACATGTTCTGGTTCTGTACCAACCCACCATTTCCACCCTAATGACAAAGGAATCGCAAGAAAAACTGGAGATAAAAGTATGAGAATGGCGGTGAGGAGGGATTCCAGCGAGGCCGCCATGAGATTAACGGGATGAAATTACATCAAGAAGCAAACGGTAGTAAATTCGTGTAAACATCGAAATGTATTGAAATGACAGAAAGCCGAATTCGATTGTCAATGAAGAAAACAAATGTTCATCTCATTGGTTTTCACCGGTCTTATTGTGGGTAGGGTAGCAGTCACTGATGGTATGGACCCCATGGCCGTAAACAAACTTGTAACTGCTGGCCATGAAGTAATAGAACGTCATTATTCCGAAGATGAATTGCTTGAAGGGGCACTATCCTCTTTTGATGCGGTCGTCGTTAGGAGTGCTACCAAAGTCACAGCCGATGTAATTGCGAACTCTGCTAATTTAACTTTCATAGGAAGAGCAGGAGTTGGAATTGATAATATTGACCTAGATTCAGCCACGGATTCTGGAATCGTTGTATGTAACACCCCTCAATCTTCAACCAATAGTGTAGTCGAATTAACGATTGGGCATCTGTTAGCTTCCTGTAGACATATTGCAAGAGGTGATCGTGGACTAAGAGCAGGTCTCTGGGAAAAAAAACAGTTGAAAGGCAGTGAACTTTCGGGGAAAAGATTGGGCTTAGTAGGATTTGGTAGAATTGCCCAAGGAGTGGCGACTGTGGCTAAAGCAATGGGAATGGAATGTCATGCATATGACCCGTATCTACCAGCAAATATTGCGAAGAAGTTTGATTGTAAAATGCACGACGATGTGGATTCCCTATTTCGTATGTGTACACATGTTTCCATTCACTGTAACCTAACTGATGAAACCCATCATCTTGTTAATCGTGAGAGAATTGCTATGATGTCGACATCAGCACCCAACGGAGTAAGTTGTGGAAACCATGTCATCAATTGCGCTAGAGGAGGTATTGTGGATGAAGTGGCTGTTTTGGAGGCATTAGAATCTGGAGACTTAACAAGTGCAGCACTGGATGTATTCGAAATTGAACCAGCGAATGACAATCCTATCCTCCAACACCCCAATTTCCATGGTTCCCCTCATATTGGAGCAGCAACCCTTGAGGCACAAGCGAGAATAGGAGAAGAGATGGTTACATTATTGTTAGATCACTTCGAGGGGAAAAGGCCACATTCCGCTCTGAATTAGGCCGGTAGGTTCTTTGGTGAAATAAGTTAGTCAATGACATGAGAGCATTTGTCACCGGAGGTAGTGGACACGTCGGTGGCAATTTAGTACGTGAGTTACTTTCTAGAGGCTACGAAGTAGATTGTCTAGTACGCTCAGATACTAGAGCCTTGGATAAGTTAAACGTCAATTTTGTCAAAGGAGATATGCTAAATTCATCAGAAATGCGAAACCTGATGAAAGATTCAGACATAGTTTTTCATTCGGCTGCCTTTGTTGCAGTCGAGAAAGTGCAAGAATCATTGATGAAGAAAATCAACGTTGAAGGAAGTAGGTCGGTCTCTACAGCCGCAATTGAATCTGGTGTAAAGAAAATGGTCCATTTTTCAAGTGTCCATGCATTCCAACAACAACCGACTTCTGATCCTTTGGTAGAATCAAGACCTCTTGTATCCGACCCTAAAGCGGCACCCTATGATAGAACAAAAGCTGAGGCTCAAACCGTCGTACTAGATGCAAGAAGTCAAGGATTGGAAGTGAATATTGTACATCCCACCGGCATCATTGGCCCCTATGATTTCAAACCGAGTAGGATGGGGAAGGTATTGCAAGACATGGCCAATAGCAAGATGCCTTTCGCTCTGAATAATGGATTCAATTGGGTAGATGTTCGCGATGTGGCAAAGAGTGCGGTAAACTGTATGGAAAAGGGAGTTGACGGTCAAAATTACATCTTACCGGGCCATTGGGCCTCTATGCCACATTTATCTTCACTAGTAAAGCAATTTACAGGCAAACGGACACATCTAGCAACGGTTCCATTTTGGATGGGATATCTTGCTTTACCATTCGCTTCGATAGGTTCCAAATTAACCGGGAAAAGACCCAGTTTTAGCAAAGGTAGTTTACATGCATTAGCAATCCAGTGTAGGGATATCCCAGGAACTTTGGCGCATGAGCATTTAGAGCATGAGGCTCGACCGATAGAGCAAACAATTTCCGATACCGTTGCATGGTTGTCTGAAAATAATATGGTACGTGTTTAGATGATTTTTTTAACTTACGAGGAATACAAAATCGTGTGTTACGCTTGGCTAGGATTAGCTATTGCTGTATTCATCGTTCTACTCTTCGTTAAAGCGCCTTATGGAAGGCACAAAACCACTGGGTGGGGAGTTGAAATTCCTGCTAAAACGGGGTGGATTATTATGGAGTCTGTACCTGTATTATTGCTTACTCTAATTCTAATCATGGGAAGCAACAGAGGGATTGTTGTGATATTTTTCTGGGCGATATGGACTGCCCATTATGTCAATAGGGCTTGGGCTTGGCCAAATAGAGCCAAGTTAGACAAGAAATTTATGCCCCTAAGCGTAGTAATATTCGCAATTGTCTTCAACTCGATAAACTGCTGGCTCAATGGGATTTGGTTGTTCGATATAAGTGATGGATATGAGAATTCATGGCTTACCGAACCGAAATTCATTCTCGGGATTTCAATATTTTTACTTGGGATGATTATCAATATCAAATCTGATGATGTCTTATTTTCACTTCGTGAGGACGGTAGTACTGGATACAAAATTCCACGAGGAGGATTGTTCGAAAAAGTCTCGTCTCCGAATTATTTTGGTGAAATTGTTGAATGGGTAGGATTTGCGATCGCAACGTGGTCATTAGCTGGTTTGACATTTGCAATCTGGACGTTTTGTAATTTGGCACCTAGAGCGTTTGCACATCATCGTTGGTATCAGGAAGAATTTCCAGACTACCCTGAAGATCGAAAGGCCCTGATTCCTTTCGTGTTCTAATTGGAAAGTTTGTGCATACGGGTCAACGATGTTTCTAATCCTGTCAAGTCAATAGGTATAGAAACTCCAATGATTTCACTGTTCAATGAAAGCCCTTGGTCCTTCTTCATTTTCCACACCTCTGAATTGAAAATCATCACCGATTCAGTCAAATCTGTCCAATGTTTTGTATCAATGTTCAGATTAAGGTGAGGGAATGTATCGGCTTCTACCGCCGACCTATCGTACAAAGTTGAGGAAAGGTAATGACTGAAGAATGGGCAAATAGGGGAGAAAGCATCGAGCAAGTCGCGAACAATTCTATGTAATGTCCAAGCTGCTACCTTATCGCCATCGTACAATCTGGATTTTACCATCTCCAACCAATGACTTGGTAATACCCCAGTAGAGAAATTCTTCATTGATTGAGCTGCTGTATATATGTCAATTTCTTTCCATGCTTGTTCAACACGATTCATCACTGAATGGAATTCGCAAAGAATCCACTCGTCCTCTGGTTGCAAATGAACTGGTATATCGTCAAGATTTGCGGGGACGGAAAATTGGCTTGCAAATCTAGCAACGTTGAACAATTTGGTTAGAACTCCGAAATACTTCTGCTCGATGTCTTCTGGGTTGATTTGGAAATCATCTCCCACCTGAGCATCACAAGCCTTCCAAAGTCGGAAGCACTCTGAACCAATCTTATTGGCTCTCAAATTGACTACTTTGTCAGGTCCGCGGATTTTCCAAGAGCCGGTTCGTCCACCAGCACCGCACTCAAGTACGGAATTAGCATCTATTCCATTACCCAAGGATTTGGACATCTTTCGACCCCAAGGATCCATTCCCAATCCGTCAATCCAGATATGTTTGAATCCTGGAGAATCCAATAATAAGGCACTCTTCAATAGAGTGTAATACAGCCAGGTTCGGACTATTTCCTTGCCTTGTGGCCTTATTCCAGTTGGGAAGGCGTTTACGAATAATTCTGGATCGGAAAGGTAACCAGATACGTAAAGGTTGGAATTAGAAGAATCCATCCATGTATCGAATACTTTCTCTTCACCAATTACTTGGCCCAATGAAGAGGATAAGTCGTCCCAACTGCCTATGTCTTCTCTAGTATTCCTTTGGAGTACTCGACTACCTCGAGGGGGGGTTTCTCTCCATGGCTGGACGTATACCCCTGCTGGAGGTGTTATGATTTTACTACCGTCTTCCGAGTACCAAATTGGAACTTCGGTGTGATACCACCTTCTACGGCTAATTGGCCAATCAATGCTAATATTGTCCATCCAATCCAACAAAAATTGCTTATTTCTAACTGGATGAAATTCAATATTATCGATTAATTCGCGCATACGGTCCTGGATATGTGTTTGTCTAACATACCATTCCTTTAGGAGAATAATTTCAACGGGATTTTTGCCTCTTTCACTAACTGGTACGTCTTGCTCTTTTTCGACAATATTGACGATTCTGTCAGTTAAATTGAGGTCCTCAATAACTTTCTCCCTCGCCTCTGCTACTTTCATTCCGACGTAAGGACCTGAGACATCTGTCATGTTTCCTTCCAAATCAATTGCTTGGAATGGTGTTAATCCAAGTTCTCTGAATACTGCGACGTCGTTTTGATCGCCAAAGGAACAAACCATCAACACCCCAGAACCGAAATCAGACTTTACTGAAGGGTGGGTGGTGATTTCAACGGATTTGGAGCGAACATTAGTTTCGACAGGAAGATGGATTTGTTTTCCCACTAAATGCTGATATCTTTCGTCATCTGGATGGACCACTACAATTCCACATGCACAAATCAATTCTGGTCGAGTTGTGGAAATGACAACATCAATTCCATCCTCGGTTGTCCACCTAACGTCGATTAACTTGGTTTTTCTTTGTAATCTTTCAACTTCAGCATCAGCAATCGTTGTACCTTCAACAGGATCGTAGATATTAGGTCGGAGGTCTTCTACAATGTCACCCCTTTTGAATAAGTCAACGAATATTGACTGGGATACTCCTCTGTATTCATTGGAATCTGTAAGATATTCTTTGTCAAAATCGCAAGAAAGGCCCACTCTTGCTGCTGTCTCTCTCATCGCTTGGGTGTATTCTTCTATAGTCTCTCGACATAAATCCAAAAATTCCGCGCGCTCAAATGTTTTCATTTTCCTGCCTGTATTTTTTTCAACTGTGAATTCGATGTTTATTCCATTGCGGTCGACACCCCAGGGGAAGAATACTTCTTTTCCTAGCAATCTCTGGCTTCGGGCTATTACATCAATCATCGAATATTGAGCAACAGCCCCTATATGCCATGTACCACTAGGGTATGGGGGAGGGGTATCAACTACGAAAATCTCCTTACCAGAGTTAGGGTTGAAAGCATACCTTTGGTTGTAAATTTGTGAATCAGAATAGTGCTCCTCTTGAATACGCTTTTCAAGGTCAATTGACCAGCGCTTATCTTCAATCAAAGGAGCCGCCATAGACACATCCACCGTAAATTGCGCCCTCTCCTGAGACGTCTCATTCTTGACGGTTCCCAACCTTTCACTATCAGCCAGAATGTTTCATTCTGTTCAGCCAGTAGCCGTCGGGTTCAAGCACCTTCGTTTGTGACGGGCTACCTAATACGGAGTTGGAGAGACTTGTCTGATGACGCAAAAGAAGGCAATATTGCCTCGCGTGTCGCACAACAAGCAGCAGAAAAAGGGAGAGAGATTCTTTCCAAAGTTGATGTTGAAAAATCAACTGTTGCTAGTTATGGAAGACGTTCAAAAAATAAATTTAGGAGAGTATCATCAGATCTAAATTTTACAGATATATTAACTAAATTTCCAGTTGTAACAGTAATTTTCTGCCTCTTAGTTACGGCCTTTTTCTCTTGGGAATCTGGACTAGTAGATTGTAGAAAATCATTGACGAATCCTGAGGGATTCTGCCCTATTGAAGGGAAATCATCGATGAACGTTAATGGTGACTTGGAAGTGTATCTTCCACAAGGATCAGAGGTTTCTGCTTTGCTTGCAAATGTAGAAGATAACTGGACTACGAATGTAATGGTAATTTATGTTGAGTCCGAAATAGTCTATATTGAAAATGAAAATGGGGAACAGGTTGCGGTTGATGGTTCAGGACGAAATATTACCGAGGTTTCCGTATTAGAAGAAATTGAAAAATTAGAAGATTTTCTGAACCCAAATCAAAATGATGGTGGTGAAGATAATGTAATCTATGTTCTTTCGATTTCAACGGTAATCAAAGAAGTTAATTCGTCAGCGGGCAGGGTAGCCAAGTCATTTGCCTCAGCAGCATCCCAAGCTGTGGATAATGAAGAATTTTCAGAATGGGTTAACCAAACAATAGAGGATAATGAAGATTTATTTGGTAATTATGCAATTCCCGACGACCAAGCTCAAGTAGACCGAATCTTAGATGAAATGCCCCCAAATGCACTCAATAAATTGGTCAGAGATGTAGGCACGTGGGAAGATGGCGTGCAAATTGGAAATAAGTCAGGTTTTGGTTGGAATCGAGCAGTTATAATAATTGGAATATCCGATCAACTGCAGGATGGAAATGGGGGTAACATCACTATTTCGGAATTTATTGAAGGTACCCAAATTGGAATTAATGAACTCGGCGAAACCAATGAATGGGACCAGAGGGGTCTGTCAATGACGCTTACTGGACCAGTTCCCATTACGAATGCAGTAACGGAGGAATCATTCAATTTATTTTGGAGTGTTTTTCCTTTAGGTGTCATATTCGTTGCGTTTGGTTTATTCTTGTTCCATTGTGATTTATTACAAACCGGTAGAATAAGATTTGTTCAGGGAATCAAAGTAGTGATTATTTCTGGACTGCCAACCCTTTGTTCAGTTTTCATCACTATGGGAATTATCGGTTGGACTAATTATGAAGTCACCATGACTGTGATTATTGTTGGACCAATAGTTCTTGCATTGGGTGTTTCATATGGACTGCATATAACTAATCGCTATGCAGAATCTAAAGGAAGCCCCAGAGAGAAAATGGCGGAAGCACTGGACTCTACTGGAAGAGCCGTTTTACTATCTGCCCTTACAACAATTATTGGTTTCATTTCCTTAGTACTTACTCCAATGAAACCGATTCAAACTGTTGGATGGTCTTTGGCGGGTGGCATAGTAGTGGTATACATCATGACAATGGTAATGGTGCCAAACCTAACAATGATGCTAGACCTGAAGAAACCTTCACACCCTCCTCCTAAGGCATTCGTAGCTGCTGTCAACGTTCCGATAAATTGGACAAAACTCACTCTCAGTGTTTTTCTCGTGGCGATATTAATCTCTGCTGGTTACAGCAGACCAAATGTAGAGGAAAATGTAGATCTACTACAGATGGCCCCTCAAGATGTTGAAGCTGTTAAAAAAATGGATGCTTATTCGAAAGAATTCGAAGCAGGACAACCTGGATTTTTATTGATAGATGGAGATGTATCGGCCTCGCCTGAAATATTCAACACGGACATCACCCAACGTAATGATCCGTATGATAATCTTGTAGGCATTGAAGAATTAGAAGGGAAATGTAACTTGGTCAATCAAACTACAGCGGTATCCATAGTTTTCTTGATGAAAGCGATAGCGGTTGGTGTAGATTTAGATGGTGACCCGATTAATGAGCCAATACAGGAAGAGGAGTGGGTTCCCGACCAAATCAAAGAGCTTTCAGCGATTATTTTTGACCGCGAAGTTTCTGGAAACGGCTCATTCTGGTGGAGTTTAGCAGTATTAGATCAACAAGAATCGGGAGGAACCGAATCGCAAAATTTCTTGATTTACGTTTTCTACAATAGTCTCACATTAGAAATGAGAGAATTATTCATTTCCGATGATTACAAAAAAAGTTTGATTTACATTGATATGCCATTTATGGATGTAAAAAGCACTGAAAAGGCTGTATCTCAGATAGATAATTACGCTCAACAAGATACTAGTGGCGGCATAACATCTACGAGATTAGTCGGTGTAGCATCTGTTACTATAGAAGTTAACAACTTGATTGTAGGGTCTCAATGGGATTCACTAGCATTCGCTCTTCTATTCACTGTCTTTACACTTGGA
This sequence comes from uncultured Candidatus Poseidoniales archaeon, assembly GCA_964556195.1. GTDB lineage: Archaea > Thermoplasmatota > Poseidoniia > Poseidoniales > Thalassarchaeaceae > MGIIb-O1. The sequence goes on along the minus strand of CAZKVK010000005.1, from coordinate 4,903 downwards.
TTGGTTTTCAGAGATGCCCAATATGCAATTCTAACGACAACTCCTGTGGCCTTTACCGTATTCATGCAATGGTTGGTTATGGACCAAGGTAGTGTTAGTTTGTCCCTAGTTACTGTAATGATTGGTTCTATATTGGTAGGAGTTGGGGTCGATTTCTCAATACATATTGCAAATCGAGTTAAAGAATTAGGCGGGTCCTTAGACGCTATTCGTATCGCCTGCGCAAGCACCGGCATGAGCCTTACAGAAGCAGTGTCTGTTACAATTGCTGGAATGTATTGTGCCTATTATATTCCAATTCCTGCAATCGCGCCTTTCGTAGATGTAATCATAATCCTATTAATTCTAGCAGCAGTTTCCGCACTGATTCTTTTACCTGCGATATATGCCCTTCTAGTGAAAGCCAATATTTCCTTAACAGGAGGTTCAAACACCATGGCAAAAGCAGCAGGACTTAGAAGAACTCTGACTAAAGAGGAAGGAAATATAATGGATGCTACCCTAGTGATGGAATCCCAAGATGTATGGTGAGTTTATGGTGAATTATTGGTTAATGAAAAGCGAACCACATGTGTACCCATGGTCACAATTGGTCGAAGATAAAAGCACCCACTGGGATGGCGTTAGGAATTATCAAGCTCGCAACATTATGCGTGATGATATGAAAATTGGTGATTGGGTTTTGTTCTATCATTCAAATTGTAAACCACCACATGTCGCAGGAGTAGCCAAGGTATGCAAAGAAGGATATCCTGATTTTACCGCCCAAGATCCTAACTCCAAGTATTTCGACGAAAAGGCTACTCCGGAGAATCCAAGATGGATAATGGTGGATATTGAAGCAATAGAGGAGATGCAAACGGTAGGGCTGCCTGAACTCAAAGCGAATCCGAGTTTAGAGGGTATGCCTTTGCTACGACGCGGACAGCGTCTCTCAGTTCAACCTGTATCAGCAGAACATTTTGCCATAGTCTGTAAAATGGGCGGACTGGATTCGAAGTCGTTGTAGAGGGAAATAAATGACCTATTCAATCATAGCAAAATGCTCTGACACAGGTCAATACGGCGTCGGTATACAATCCCACTTCTATGCGGCAGGAGGTGCTTGCTGGGCGTTGGCTGGAGTAGGAGTGGTAGTAACTCAAGCAATGGCATTGATCGACCACGGCCCATTAGGCCTGAAATTAATGGAAGGGGGGTTCTCAGCAACTGAGGCGCTTGAAGAGCGGCTAAAGCAAGACCCTGATCCAGAAATCCGTCAGGTTGCCATGTTAGACTCTTCAGGGAAGGTTGCTGCACACACAGGCTCAGTGACAATACCGGCAGCTGGCCATGTTATTGGAGAAGGCTTCTCTTGTCAATCGAACCTGATGTGGAATGACACCGTGCCTCAAGAAATGGCAGATGCTTTTCAAAATTCTAATGGAGATTTAGCTGAAAGACTTCTTTCAGCATTATTGGCAGGACAAAATGCAGGGGGCGACATACGCGGAATGCAATCTGGCAGGATTCTTGTTGTAAATTCAAAAAAAATGGAAAAAGATTGGGAAGGAATAATTGTTGATGTCAATGTAGATGACCACCCTAATCCTCTCCAAGAACTTGAAAGATTACTGGAAGTGAATTCAATATATTCCGAATTTCAAAATAATGGATATGAATTAGAATTGGATATGTCGCAGGCAGTAGAATATCCAGAAATCGCTTTCTGGACCGGAATTAACCTAGCGAATAAAGGAGATTTGGAAAGAGGAAAAAAACTGACAAGTATTGCCCTTAAGAACCACTCCGGTTGGAAAGAATTACTAATTCGTTGTTCAGAAAATAATTTCTTTGGAATTACAGAAGAACTTGTGCAAAAATTGCTTAGCAATAAACAATAGAAATCCCAAAGTGGGCACGTCCTCGGTGGACGATCGTCACCAACGATGAAAGTTCCACGATCTCCTCCGCCCCGCTATCCCAAGGCATCCAGCATCCCCGGTCGGGCTGCTCGCTTCCGCGCCTGACCTGATTCCCGGGCGTGAGACGGTCGACGCTTCCCTTCGGAAGCGCTCTCCGCCAACCTGGATCTCTTGGGGGCGAGGCATCGACGTCAACCGCAGGGTCATCGTCGGCTCGTCTTCGCCGCCCTCGGACTTCAGGCCACCATTTTCGACGATTTGTGGATGATAGAACACGTCAACGCTCCCCCTAGCCCAATTCACGCGGGTAGCACTCACCTATGAACGAAACGATTGTCTATATTTGTCTAAATATGCCGAAAATCGCAGGAACATGTCATTCAGTTTCATATTTTGAGGGGCAACCGGTTTGAATCTCATGTGCGTCTAGATTCCACACTCCATCTTCTTGATGTAAATCTCCTTTCACTGCAATCATACGCCCTTCTTCGAATCCGTCTGGAACAGCAATTGTGGCGAATGATACTTGAATTTGTGAATCAATTCCTTCAAGGATAAATGTCGAAGATGAATTATCAATAGATTGGATTTGTACTATTCCCCGAACATGAACCTGCCCCGAATCATGGTCCTCTGGATAATCCATAACTTCGTCGACTGTGTATTGTAATTGAGGGTCTACAGACAAAAACATCAATCCCAAAAGGCCGAGCATAATTGCTCCGACATACATAAGACGTGCCCCTCGACTTGTGTTCACAGTACTTCGTCCCGTATGATATTGAATAGGCTTACCCTAAGGCATTGAACTATGATTTCAGCTCCTATTGTACCCTACAGCTTCCTGCAGGTCACTAAATCCTTCTTTCTCAATTTTCGATTTCAATCCTTTAGTGATCTTACCCACTACTGATGGGCCTTGGAATACCATTGCGGAATACAGTTGTATTAGTGAAGAGCCATTTGTTATCGCGTTCCATGCTGTCTCTCCAGATTCGATGCCACCACAACCCACTATCGGGACTTTGCCACCTATGGTGTCGTACAAGTCACCAATCATCTGAATTGATTTATCATGTAGAGGTCGGCCAGATAAGCCGCCTTGTTCAGCGAAGAAGTTTCGAGAACTAGTATTTTTAGGTTGTGGCCTACTAATCGTTGTATTTGTTGCAACAAAACCATCGATTCCAGCAGATAATGCCGCCCCCGCACAAGATAGTAAGTCGTCTCTTTCTAAATCCGGAGAGAATTTCAGAAGCATGGGTTTCAATCCTGACCTTCTTTCTCTTACTGATGAACAGGCTCTAACTACATCCCGAATGTGGGAGTCCTCTTGTAATTCCCTTAATCCGGGAGTATTTGGTGAAGATACGTTCAGCACGAATATATCAGCAAAGTCGTACAATAAATCGAATGTCTCGGCATAATCATTGGGAGCCCGATCATTGTTAACAGTCTTAGAACGACCAATATTTGCAGCAATCGGAGCGTTTGGCCACTTTCCCGCGTTTTGTCTTTTGGAGAGAACTTCGCGTACCTTTTGGGCACCGGGATTATTGAATCCCATTCTATTGATCAATGCATTATCCTGATTCAATCTGAACATTCGAGGTTTTGGATTGCCCTCTTGTGGATAACGAGTTATTCCACCATACTCAACCCAGGAAAAACCTAGAGCTGGCCAGGCGCCAAGCGCTTGAGCTGATTTGTCAAATCCAGCGGCTAAACCTAGTGGGTGTCGAAAAAGTCGTCCGAATACTGTTATTGGTAGGTTAGGAGTCCGATATACGGAGTTGAGAATTTTTTGTGCAGCACGATTTTCTGCTAATTTGGTGAGTGTGTTTACACTTAGATTGTGAGCCTTTTCTGAATCTATAAATCGCAAAGAGGGACGCACTAGTAAGCGATACGGCAAGCCCATCCTGCAGTCGGCGGATGAGGCATCCTTCAAGTCTTGTGTCCATTACGCGAAGCATGAGCGTAGAATTGTGTAGCCGGTCCTTGAGGGAACTTGCTCGCAGGATGCTCCGTTCAAGGGGAGTAATTATTAGATTGCCAATGGAAATTGTTGCTGATGAAAATCTGGCAATTCAAATTTCAGACCTAGCACCGAATTTGTATTTTGGTATTGAATTCAAATTCAACCCCGAGGAAGAAATTATTGTAACGAACATAGGTGGATTTGGCGGCGTTATTGGGCCCAATATCCCAGATGAGTCCGAAGTTTGGATACCAATGGATTTGCAAATTGGATTTGATCAATTGAATTCTCAATTAATGTCACTCGCATCTGCAGGATATCCAGGTTGCACCGGTTGTGGTGGGCCAGACGCTGAAACACCTTGGGATGAAATTTCGATAAGGAAATTATTCGGAAAACAGTCAGATGATTGAGGAGATTTTCCAGTATTCCCTCGCGCGCGTACACATGACGCGCGCGCCACAGGCACGCGTGTACGCGCGCCTTGCATCGCCCTAAGTTTACTCACGTTTATACAGGGTTCATGTCGCCACCGCGAAACGTGGTACGCCAACATCGCGTAGTGAGACTAGAAATGAGAGTGATTGATTGAAGTTCATGATTTTAGAGTCCGGAGCAAAGGCTCGTACCATTAAGAAATACCTAGGAAAGGGTTGGATTGTTGATGCTTGTAACGGGCACATTCAGGATTTACCAAACCGTGGTGGCTCTAAGCAAGATAACAAAGCAATGTGGTCATCCAAGGAAGGAGAATTGCCTGAACCTCCTTGGAGTTGGACAGATAGAGCAGAGAATACTATTTCCAAACTCAGACAGAAAGCAGAATCCAATTCCGTAGAGGAGATTTACATTGCAACTGACCCAGATAGAGAAGGGGAATTCATTGCTTGGCGGTTGAAAGAAATCTTCAGCGACTTCGAAATTATCCATCGAGTTTCTTTCAATGAAATCACTAATTCCGCTGTTCAGGAGGCAATTTCCTCTGCAAGTGATGTTGACATTGATTTAGTTGACGCCG